>JAGHTD010000083.1 GCA_018065475.1 Candidatus Colimorpha enterica | reverse complement strand
ATGATGTCCTTTGACTGCGAGAAAAAGATCGACAATCCCGACGTTTATACCTACAAAAAGTGGTTTTTTGACGTCGAGCTCCATTCGCATATCTTCTACGAGAAACTGCTCCGCGGATTTGATTACAAAAAGTATTTTGACGGCGTGTGGGAGCATTGCGAAGGCGGGAGGATCGACGATTCGTTCCATTTCATCTACCTCGTTGCCCACACCGCAAAGCATATCGTCAACGGCGGATGCGGGTTCAGACAGATCTGCGACCTTGCGGTCTGCCTGCCTCACATCGACACCGATTACGTCAGAAAAGAGCTGAAAAAGATCGGCTTGCTTGCGTTTGCGGAGAGTATGCTCGACTTTGCGCGCCGTGCGTTCGGAATATCGATCCCGTTCGGTGAGGGAAGGGTAGGCGATGAGCTTTACGGCGAAATTGCCGGAATGCTCTTCGACGGCACCTTCGGCAAGACCGAAAAGGAAGGCCCGGAACTCCTTGCAGCACAGATGAAGCACAGCGGAGGATCGTCGGTCGGAGCCGCATTTACGCTCACTCTGCGCCGCATTTTCCCGTCATATTCAAATATGTGGTACGTGGAGCAGTATTCGTTCCTTAAAGGCAAACCGTGGCTCCTGCCCGTCGGGTGGGTGTATCGGTGGTTCTACCTGCTTTTCCACAGGGAAAACGTGCAGTCGGTATCATCGTCCGACCTCGCTCCCGCCGCGCAGAAAAACGTGTTTTTTGCAAAAATCGGGCTGTGATGTGATCTCTGCTCCGAGACCGTAACGCTCGTTATGGGGTGGAACGTTTTGGAAATAGGACGTACAAACCGGTTGCCGCAGATGAACAAGCAAACTCCGTAGGGGAGTTGCTTGCTGCTCCCGCTCGTTAAAATCCGCAGTAATTATACGGCTGCATCGTAGGGGAGCGGCTTGCTGCTCCCGTTCAATAAAATCCGCAAATATAATACGGCTGCATCGTAGGGGAGGTCAGCTACGCGCTTCGCGCTTCACGAGCTTCGCATTCGCTCGCCTTGGTCCTCCCGAACGTAGGGGACGGCGCCCTCGACGTCTCGCCGTCCAGCTCCCTCCGGGAGGGAGCTGTCAACGCAGTTGACTGAAGGAGCCCGCGGTATAAACGATTATGTATCGCTATATATAGAAACGAAATGTAATTGTCAGTATATCTTTCATCGTTGAAGACATACTAACAATGAAGCGATCGCCCGGCTCCTTCCACCGCAAGCGGTTCCCCTTCCTCCCGGAGGAAGGGGAACAGTGCGACAGCTCCTCAAAGTTTGTGCCCCTAACCTACAGCGGGACGTCCGGGGGCCGTCCCCTACGGTTAAATCACATGCTCCGGCACACATCACAGCGCTGTAAGCGCGCATCACTTACCGAAGGCACGCGCTTGCGCTTATCACTCGTCGTAGCCGATAGCCCCTCCCCTACGGCACATCATTTTCTCTTTTCCTACATCAAAAAAGCACCCTTGCGGGTGCTTTTTCTATATCATATAATTACGATATGTCGAAGTTGAGAAGGAGGTCTTCGAGATAAGTCTCGTAC
>JAGHTD010000227.1 GCA_018065475.1 Candidatus Colimorpha enterica | reverse complement strand
GAATATACGAAATCGGAAGCCTTGAGGTCGGAGCCGTCAGACCACTTGAGGCCTTCACGGAGCGTGTAAACGTAGGTTACCTTGCCGTCTTCGCCTACAGTACCCTCAACGAGGTTTTCAGCGAGGTCGGGAGCGATGTAAAGGGAACCGTCATCCTTCTGTGCCCATTTTGCAAGGCCGGAGAAGAGGTGAGCGATAAGGGTTGCACCGTCAACTGCGGAGTTGAGTGCGGGATCGATCGTGTCGGGCTCGGAAGCGAGGCAGACGCTGATCTCATTCTTGCCTTCGATCGTGCAGTTCTGGAAATACTTATATCCGAGAGGGCTGGAGTAGAAGCCTTTTACGTTCTTGTTGATCATATAGAGGTCAGTGTAGAAGTAAAGGGGAACGATACAGCCGGTGTCCATAAGCATATCTTCTGCGATGTGCATGAGCTGGTAACGGGTTTCGTTGTTGGTGCATGCCTTGATGGTGGCGATGAGGACGTCATAGGTCTGTGCCCATGTGCCGTTCTCTACCTTGATGTCGTAGCCGAGACCGGTGAGGTCGAGGTTATACATAGCAAGGTCCTTGTGAGCGCCTTTACCGAACTGAACGTCGTTGTTACCGGAATCTGTGATCCACATATCGAGGAAGCAGATAGGATCGGTGTAGTCAGCGACCCAACCGTTACGGGCGACGGAGTAGTCGCCTTCCTTACGGGTGTTAAGGAACGTGTTCCATTCCTGGTTCTGGAGGTCGAGGTCAACGCCGTACTGTTTGTAGCAGCCGGCGATGTATTCGCCAATTGCCTGGTGACCGGAACCGGTGTTATAGAGGTAGGTCAGCTTAGGGAATGCAACCTTGTCGCCTGTATCGTCGCCCTGGGGTTTAGTGCAGGATGCGATGCAGAGGATCATTGCTGCCGCCATAATAAGAGCAATAAATTTTTTCATTTTTTTATTCCTTTCATAAAATGGAAGTTTTTTATATATGGTAAACCGCATTGCACTTCGGTTTACAATAAATAAACTTGGTGATCAGTTTATCTCGTCGGCGCGGTGGCACGCGACGAAATGATTGGGAGCCGCCTCCTTGAACTCGGGCATCGATTCCGCGCACTTGTCGCAGGCGTAAGGACACCTCGTTCTGAAGGGACAGCCGGAGGGGGCGTTGAGCGGGCTGGGTATCTCGCCTTTCAGCGAAATACGCTTGTTGTTCTTCGCCACGTTGGGGTCGGGCATCGGGACTGCCGACATCAGCGCCTTTGTGTAAGGATGAAGCGGATGGTCGCAGATCTCGTCCGTCGATGCAAGCTCGACCATCTTTCCTAAGTACATAACAGCAATTCTGCTTGAAATATGTCTTACGACGAGAAGATCGTGAGCTATGAATAGATAGGTGAGACCGAGCTTTTGCTGAAGGTCCTCAAACATATTGATGACCTGCGCGCCTGGATCGATACGTCAAGCGCGGAGACCGGCTCGTCGCAGACGATGAACTCGGGATTGACCGCTAGCGCTCTCGCGATACCGATACGCTGTCTCTGTCCGCCAGAAAACTCGTGGGCGTAACGTGAAGCGTGCTCGCTGTTGAGTCCGACGTGACCCATGAGCTCAAGAACTCTGTCACGGCGCTCCTCTTTTGAGGAATAGAGCTTGTGAACGTCAAGCGGCTCGGCGATGATATCCGAGACGGTCATTCTCGGGTTGAGGGAAGAGTAGGGGTCCTGAAAGACCATCGTCGCCTTCGTGCGGAACTCTTTAAGCGCTTTTTTGCCCTCTATCTTATTTCCGTTGAAATAGATCTCGCCTGCCGTGGGTTTGTAGAGCTGGAGGACGGTTCTTCCTACGGTCGTCTTTCCGCATCCGCTCTCTCCGACGAGGCCGAGCGTTTCGCCCTTTGCTATCGTGAACGATACGTCATCGACGGCTTTGAGAGGCCTTGTTTTGAAGAATCCCGTGTTGATGTCAAAATACTCTTTGAGGTGTCGGACGTCAACGAGAGGAGTTTCTGACGGCTTGATTATTTCGCTCATTTGTCAAGTTCCTCCTCTTCTGCTTCCTTCGGAAGAACGGAGGTGTCGATCTCGCCGACGTCGTTTTTGTCGTTCATCCAGCAGGTTGCCATATGTTTGTCGTTGATTATCCTTCTTGTCGGGTGACATTTGATACAGATCTTCATCGCGTTTTCGCACCTCGGGGCAAAAGGACAGCCCTCCGGCATATTGAGAAGGTCGATCGGAGTTCCCGTGATCGGCTGAAGCTTTTCGTACTCGTTGCTTACGGTCGGAATGGAATGGAGAAGTCCCTTCGTGTATTCGTGATGAGGATTGTAGAATATCTCCTCGGCGGTGCCTTGTTCGCAGATCGAGCCGGCGTACATGACGATGACTTCATCGCACATCTGGGCGACGACACCGAGGTCGTGGGTGATCATGATGATCGCCATTCCGAGCTCCTTCTGAAGGGAACTCATAAGCTCGAGTATTCCCGCCTGGATCGTTACGACAAGGGCGGTCGTTGGCTCGTCGCCAATAAGGATAACCGGCTCGCAGGCAAGCGCCATAGCGATAACGATCCTCTGTCTCATGCCTCCCGAAAGCTCGAAGGGATACTGCTTCATACGCTTTTCCGGCTCGTTTATCTGCACGAGGCGGATGAGCTCAACGGCTCTTTCGTACGCTTCCTTGCGGTTTCTGTCGGTATGGAGAAGAATCGCCTCCATAAGCTGTGTGCCGATCGTGTATGTGGGGTTGAGAGAGGTCATAGGGTCCTGGAATATAATGGATATTCTGTTACCTCTGATCTCTTTGAGCTTCTTCTCGGGTGCGCCGACAAGCTCTTCGCCGCGGAACTTTATGGAACCGCCGACGATTTTTCCCGTGGATGCAAGGATCTGCATTACGGAATACGCGGTGACTGATTTTCCGGAGCCGGATTCGCCGACTATACCGAGGACCTTTCCTTCGTCGAGGTTGAAGGAAACGCCGTTTACCGCCTTGACTTCACCCGCGTCGGTGAAGAAGGACGTGCGGAGGTCTCTTACTTCAAGTAATCTCATGATGTGCCTCCGTCAGTTGTTGAGCTTCGGGTCGAAGGCGTCGCGAAGACCGTCTCCGAACAGGTTGAGCGAAAGAACGATAAGCGAAATGACTATCGCCGGGATGACGAGACGGTAAGAATAGGAAGAAATACCGTTGAGCGCATCCGAAGCGAGGGAACCGAGAGAAGGCATCGGGGCGTCAACTCCGAGACCGAGGAAGGAAAGGTAGCTCTCGGTGAAAATTGCGTTCGGGATCTGAAGCGCGGTCGAAATGATGACGACCGAAATGCAGTTCGGCATAAGGTGTTTTCTTATGATCCAGCTGCTCTTTGCTCCCGTTGCGTTAGCCGCAAGGACGTATTCCTGCTCTCTGAGCGAAAGGATCTGTCCTCTGATAAGACGGGACATAGAAACCCAGTAGAGAAGGGCGAATACGATGAAAAGACTGATGATGTTGCTTCCGAGGTCGGCAAAGATCGTCTCGTTGATCGCGTCTCCGAGCGTCGTCCTGAGGACTGCGGCAAGAAGAATGACCATAAGCATATCGGGAAGAGAATAGATGATATCGACAATTCTCATTATGATAAGGTCAACCTTGCCTCCGCAGTAACCGGAGATCGCACCGACGGTGAGACCGATGATAAGCACGATTATCGAAGCGAAGAAACCGACGGCAAGCGATATTCTCGTGCCGTAAACCACTCGGATGAAGTAATCGCGTCCAAGCGAATCGGTGCCGAAGATATGAGGGCAGATATGCTCGCCGTTATCTCTTGCCTTCTGCTCTGTTGTACTGTACTCGAAGGGATGAAGGTTGTTGAAGGAACCGTCAACCGGCTTTCCGGGCTGCATACCAAGCTGCTGATCGTACGAATAAGGCCAGAAAATCGGGATGAATATACAAGAGAGGGTGATCAGAACGATAAGGATGAAGCTTATCGTCGCTATCTTGTTTTTGAGAAGACGCTTTAC
>JAGHTD010000070.1 GCA_018065475.1 Candidatus Colimorpha enterica | reverse complement strand
CTACGCCGAAGAAGCCGTTTTCGGGGTTGACGGCCCAGAGACGTCCGTCGGGACCGATACGGAGCCATGCGATATCGTCACCTACGCACCATACCTTGTAGCCCTTCTTGCGGAGATACTCCGGCGGGATAAGCATAGCGAGGTTGGTCTTGCCGCAGGCAGAGGGGAAAGCAGCCGAAACGTATTTGATCTCACCGTCGGGATACTCGACGCCGAGGATGAGCATGTGCTCGGCCATCCAGCCCTCTTTTCTTCCGAGGTAGGACGCGATACGGAGTGCAAAGCACTTCTTGCCGAGAAGGACGTTTCCGCCGTAACCGGAGTTGACGGACCAGATCGTGTTGTCCTCGGGGAAGTGGCAGATGTAGCGGTTGTTCTCGTCGAGATCAGCGCGCGCGTGGAGACCCTTGATGAAGTCGGAGCGGTCGCCGATGAGGTCGGCGATCTCTTTGCCCGCACGGGTCATGATGAGCATGTTGAGCACGACGTAGATGGAGTCGGTGAGCTCGATGCCGTATTTTGCGAAGTCGGACTCGGGAACGCCCATGGAGTAGGGGATGACGTACATCGTCTGTCCCTTCATAGAGCCCTTGAAGAGCTTACCGAGCTTTTCGTAGCATTCCTTGGGGTCCATCCAGTTGTTGATGTTGCCGGCATCCTCCTTCTTTGAGGTGCAGATAAAGGTTCTGCCCTCTACTCTCGCAACGTCGTTGACGGCGGTGCGGTGGAGATAGCAGTCGGGATATACCGTTTCGTTGAGTTTAAGAAGTTCGCCGGACGCGCAAGCTTCTGCGCGGAGAGCCTGAGTCTGTTCCTCACTGCCGTCGATCCAAACGATCCTGTCGGGGCAGGTGAGAGCAGCCATCTCGTTGATCCAGCTGTTTACGTAATTGTTCTTGTTCATAAAATCGCCTCCGTTATTCGTTTTCCGATATGGAAAACAATCAAGTTTATTATATAACATTTCGGTCGGAAATTGATGAACAAACTGTTAACAAATGCGTTTTCCGTGTTATTTTCGTGAAAAATTAACACATTTTCGTTTTTGCCTTTTTCGGAAGTCAAAAGCGTTGAAAAAAGTTTACAAAATCCTGTTTACAAGTCACGCCGTCCGTGATATAATATAAATACAGATATTATGTTTTATTCGGGAGGATAAAGACAATGGAAGACCAGCTTAAATATAAAAGGGTGCTGATCAAGCTTTCGGGAGAGGCGCTCTCCGCGGGAGCTGACGGCGAGATCTACAATTACGCGTTCGTGGAAGAGGTCTGCCGCGCAATAAAAAAGCTTACTGAAATGAAGGTTCAGGTCGCCATAGTCGTTGGCGGCGGCAATATTTGGAGAGGCAGAAACGGCGGAAATATGGACCGCACGAGAGCCGACCACATGGGTATGCTCGCCACGGCGATCAACGCTCTTGCGCTTCAGGACACCTTCGAGCAGATCGGAGTATCCTCCAGGGTAATGACCGCAATACAGATGAACACCTTTGCGGAGCAGTATTTCAAGGAAAAGGCGGTCTCTCATCTTGAAAAGGGCCACGTAGTCATCTTCGGATGCGGAACGGGCTGCCCGTTCTTCTCGACCGACACGGCGGGAATGCTGAGAGCGGCAGAGATCGGTGCCGACGTCGTAATGATGGCAAAGAACATCGACGCCGTTTACTCCGACGACCCCAAGAAGAACCCCGACGCAGTAAAGCTCGAGGAGATCACCTACAAGGAGATCCTTGACAAGAACCTCAAGGTCATCGACGCCGCGGCGGCGGCATTCGGAAGAGAGAACAACATCGCTCTCCACATTTTCGGCATAACCGATCCCGAAAATCTCATCCGCGCTATCAAGGGTGAGAAGATCGGCACGATAATCCACTGAAATTATTAGAAAGAAGGATAAAATTATGGCATTCGCAACAAAAGAACTCGAAGAGAAAATGAAAAAAACCATCGCTTCCTATCAGTTTGAACTCGGAACGGTAAGAGTGGGAAGAGCAAACGCAAGCGTTCTCGACAAGATCACCGTCGATTACTACGGCTGCCCCACGCAGATCAACGCCATGGCGCAGATCTCCACTCCCGACGCAAGAACTCTCGCCATCCAGCCCTGGGACGCTTCGACGCTCAAGAGTATCGAGAAGGCGATCCTCGCATCCGACCTCGGCATAAATCCGCAGAACGACGGTAAGGTCATCCGCCTTGCTTTCCCCATGCTCACCGAGGAGAGACGTAAAGACCTTTCAAAGCAGGTCTCCAAGATGGGCGAAGAGGCGAAGGTGGCTATAAGAAACCTCCGCCGTGACGCCAACGACAAGGCAAAGGCAATGCAGAAGAAGAGCGAGCTCACCGAGGACGAGGAAAAACTCGCAGAGAAGAACATCCAGGAGCTTACCGACAAGTACATCAAGGAAGTTGACAACGTAACTGCCGCAAAACAAAAGGACATCATGTCCATCTGAACCACACGATGAGGGGCGGACGAAAGTCAGCCCCTCATTTACGAAAGGAAGAACCATGACTGAAAACGGGCTTGAGCATATCGCCTTTATTATGGACGGCAACGGCAGATGGGCGAAAAATCGCGGTCTGCCTCGTCAGGCGGGACACGTCGCGGGTGCGGCGACCTTCAAGAAGGTCATCGAATACTGCGGAAGCGTAGGTATCACCTGCGTTACGGTTTACGCATTTTCCACCGAGAACTGGAAGCGTCCGGCGGAGGAGGTCTCGGCGATAATGAAGCTTTTCGCCGAATATCTCGCCGAGGCGGAGAAGTTCTGCATGAAGAAGAATATTTCCATCCACTTCCTCGGGTCAAAGGCACCCTTTGGAGAATACGCCGCGAGGATGACTGCGCTTGAGGAGAAGACGAAGGACCTCGGGCTTACGCTCAATCTTGCTCTCAACTACGGCGGAAGGGACGACATCGTCCACGCCGTAAACAAACTGATCGCGGAGGGAAAGAAAGAGGTCACGGAGGACGATATAACCTCGTCGCTCTACACCTCCCATTGTCCGCCTCCCGATCTTATCGTCCGCACCGGAGCCGAAAAGAGAATCTCAAACTTCCTGCTCTGGGAATGTGCGTATTCGGAGTTTTATTTCTCCGACGTTCTGTGGCCGGATTTCGACGAGAAGCAGGTCGATCTCTGCGTAGAGGAATTCGGCAGAAGAAAGCGCCGTTACGGCGGAGTGTGAGGTTTCATTATGAAAACAAGGATTATTACCGCCGTGGTAATGACGGCGGTGCTCATTCCGTTCTTTATTTTTTCCGAAACGTGGGCGTTCCCGCTTCTGATCGCATTTCTCGCCGGGCTCGGAGTATATGAGATGCTGAGATGTATCGGTGTAAACAACGTTTTTTACAGTGTTATCGGCGTCGCGTTTGCGGCCTTTCAGCCGATCCTCGCCCGCTTCGTCTCCGAGGCGAACAGGCAGAGCGATTTTCAGCACAACAACAAGGTCGTCCTCTCTCTGTTTCTCGGAACGGCGATCATCTTCGTTCTCGCAATACTGATCTACGCGATGTTCTCGAAGGGAAAGACCGACGTCGGCGACGCAAGCACAGCCGCGCTCTTTTCGGTTTACGTTGCGCTCGGCTTCGTTTCGCTCATGATACTCCGCGACGATTTCTGCTGCGGCTGGTTCTACGTATTCCTTCCGTTCGTCATTTCATGGACGACCGACACATTCGCATATTTCTGCGGAATGGCGTTCGGCAAGCATAAGCTCATACCCGACGTAAGCCCCAAGAAAACCGTCGAGGGCTCGGTAGGCGGGACGCTCTGCTCAGTCATCCTCACCCTCGTTTACGGCTTCGTTTTCACCCGTTTCGGGTATAACGTCAATTATCTGTTCCTCGCCGCTGTCGCTCTCGTATGCAGTTTTCTCTCACAGTGCGGCGACCTTCTTATGTCGCTTGTAAAGCGCAGGTACGGAATAAAGGATTACGGTAAGCTGTTCCCCGGTCACGGCGGAGTGCTTGACCGTTTCGACAGCATAATCCTCTGCTCGCTCTCGATCATGTTCTTCCTCTGCTACGTCCCCGGCGTCTATAACGGAATAGTAAGCATAATATGAAAAAAGAGATCATCGTTCTCGGCTCGACCGGCTCGATAGGTACGCAGACGCTCGACGTATGCCGTCACCTCGGGATAAAGGTCACGGCGATCGCCGGAGGCAGGAACGCCGCTCTGCTTGAAAAGCAGATAAGTGAGTTCAGACCTCAGTACTGCGGTATCGCCGACGCAAACGAAGCCGAAAAACTTGAAATAACGGCAAAAAAAGCAGGCACGAAGCTGATCGTCGGCACCGATTCCGCCGAGAAGATCGCCGGGATTGCCGAAGGCGATATGGTGCTCAACTCCGTTTCGGGAGTTGCGGGACTGAAACCGACGCTCGCGGCTATCGAAAGCGGGAGGGATCTTGCGCTCGCAAACAAGGAATCCCTCGTCACGGGAGGCAAGCTGGTTTCGGAAGCTCTTGAAAGAAAGGGCGTCAGAATGATCCCCGTTGATTCCGAACATTCAGCGATCTATCAGTGCCTCAACGGAAACAAAATTAGAAGAATACTGCTCACCTGCACGGGCGGCCCCTTTTTCGGGAAGAAGAGGGAAGAGCTTGCGGGGAGCACCCCCTCCGACGCTCTCGCGCACCCGACTTGGAACATGGGGAGCAGAATAACGATAGATTCGGCGACGCTGATGAACAAGGGCTTCGAGGTCATCGAGGCGGTGCGTCTGTTCGGCGTTTCACCGTCCGAGATCGAGGTTCTCGTCCACAGGGAGAGCGTCGTCCATTCGATGGTCGAATACGACGACGGAGCGGTCATCGCACAGCTCGGCAGTCCCGATATGCGCCTCTGCATACAGTACGCCTTCACCTGCCCGGATAGATTTTCGTCCCTGTCTAAGCCGCTCGACTTCACGTCACCCAAGAACCTTTCCTTCTGTCACCCCGACACGGAGAGCTTCCCGCTGCTGTCCCTCGCTTACAAGGCGTACGGGATCGGCGGAGTTGCCCCCGCGGTGATGAACGGCGCGGACGAAGAAGCGGTAGGCCTTTTCATGAAAGGAAAGATCTCCTTTACGGATATAAGCGACGTCGTTTCGGACGTGACGCTCGGATTTGAAAAGAAAGACTATCATTCGGCTGACGACGTGCTTGCCGCCGACAGGGAAGCGAGACGTCTTGTCAGAGAAAAAGCTGAAAAAGATTTGAGGTAAAATGAGCATTTTAATAGCGATACTGATATTCGGTTTCCTTATCTTCATACATGAGCTCGGACATTATACCACGGCGAGGATCTTCGGAGTAAAGATCGAGGAGTTCGCGATAGGAATGGGTCCGAAGCTCGCTTCCTATACGTCGGACAAGACAAACATCACCTACTCGTGGCGGCTTCTGCCCTTCGGCGGATTCGTCAGTATGGCGGGTGAGGACGAGGAAAGCACCGATGAGAACGCCCTCAATAAAAAGCCGGCGTGGCAGAGATTCATAATCATGATCGCGGGCTCCTTCATGAAC
>JAGHTD010000226.1 GCA_018065475.1 Candidatus Colimorpha enterica | reverse complement strand
GGTAATACCGAGCTTCTTTGCGAAATCGGCACCGTCGCAGAGGTTCTTTATCCTCATTTCGCGGTATTCAGGCGGAACGAGGCCGAGCGTGGTCTGTCCCTCGTAGAAGTTCCAGACCTTCGGGCCGTCCCAACCTGCCCAGAACGCGGAGGGAGTGACGCCGTATTTTTCAAGCAGGGCTTTGAGACCTTCCTCGTATTCGTCGGTGTAAAGTTCCATATTCCAGCTGAGGAGCTGGCAGGTGGTGAAGCCGTTTTTGCTCAGCTTTTCGAGCTTCTCCGGCATGTTTTCAAGTACGTCGAGGCGTACGCAGGTTCCGATGATCATCTTTTTTCCTCTTTCTTTCAATACTTAATACCGTTGTGACCGGTTTTTCTTTTTCCTTCGTGATTTGCCCACTTTTCGGGATAAAAACTGCAATACTTTATCCCCTTTTTCATTCTCATCCTTGTGAATACCGGCATTCCCGCCCACAAAAGACTTGGAAGCCCTATTACGGGGAGGAAGAACGGGCCGAGGATCAGCGACAGCACCGTGTGTCCGTATTCGTGGACGAGGACTTCTTCTCTCATACCGTATTCCGAAACGAAGATAAAAAGCCCTATGCCGAGCGACGAATGAAGATTCCACACCGTGATGGGGGAGCCGTGAAACACGAAACGCTTTCTTTTCGGTTCCTTCAGATTCACCGTGAGCCATATCACGGCACCGATGATGTTCTGCGGCAGTCCCCACGTCAGCTGTATCAGGATGTAAAGAGCGTTCTTCACGGTCATTTGCTCTCTTTATATCGTTTCATCAGCGCGACACGGTCTTCTCCCGCACCGAAACGGGTGATATACATCACTCCGTCCTTCAGCGAAAAGACGTCGAAGGCGGTTTCAAGGTGAGTGCCGATCGTCCTCTTGGGCGAGTTGGGCGCCCATTCGTCGGCAAACGAGTCGAGCGAGGTCAGGCGTATGAGGTCGCCGTCGTAGATGAGGTTGTCGAAATGAACGTGCCCCGATATGTTGGCGATGACGTTCTCCGAGACCTTTATGTCATGATATACTCTCGGGCCTCCGAGGAGATCGTCGTAGGGCTTTATGCCGTCGGGCATTCCTTCTGTCCCGAACAGTCCTTCGTTGTGCAGGGGAGCGTGTGAGAATACGATCACGTTGAGGTCGGTTTTCAGCGCCTCGTTTTCGAGCCACTGCGCCTGCTTCGTCGATACCTCGATCCTCCATCCGAAGACGTACTGCCCGCTTTCGTCGGTAAAATACGGTCTGTCCGAGGTGTTCATGAATACGTATCTGAAGCCGTGCTCTTTGTCGTCAACGTAATAGTAATTTTCGGGGGTGGGGTTGTATTTCATGCACATTTCGTGCATTTCGTCGGGAAGGAACTTGAATATCCTTGTGTCCCGCCCGTGGTCGATGGCGTTTCCGAGCATATCGTCGTGATTGCCGATGACGCAGTGAACGGGGAGGGGCAGGGAATACAGACCGTCGTAAACCTCGCGGTAGGAGGCGATTATGTCGTCGTAATCCGGCGCGTAGTCATTTCCGATGTCCCCGCCGTTGACGACGAACTGTATCGACGGACAGCGTTCGATAACGTATCTGACCGCCTCGATCGCGTTTGAAGCGAGCTCGTAGGGCTGAGGATTATCGGGGTTTCTTTTCTTTCGGCTGTATTCGTGAAGACGGTTGTGCTCGTCGGTTATGAAGAGAAAGTTGACCGGCGCGCCGATCTCGTTGACGCGCCTGATCTTTTCTTCAAAACTGTCGGTGATATAGGATATATCTGCCATCAGAGCGACCAGTCTTTCTGTTCGGTATGCAGGAGGGCGTGTGCCTTTTCGGAGAGGGGCGTACCGAGCTCCTCGTCGTAAAGTGCCTTGACCTCGGGGTTTTCGTGCGAGAATCTGATCGGGTTTGCGCCGTCTATGTCGTAAAGACGCGCTCCTCTTTCTGAGGCGAGCTCTTCGCCGTCCGAAATGGGCTGACCGCCGCCTCCCGCACATCCGCCGGGACAAGCCATTATTTCGACGAAGTCGTAGTCGGCTTTGCCCGAAAGGATGTCTTCGCAGATCTTCCGTGCGTTGGTGAGACCGCTTGCGACAGCCTCCTTGACGGTCTTGCCTGCGATCGTGACCTCGGCGGTCCTTATGCCGTTATT
>JAGHTD010000090.1 GCA_018065475.1 Candidatus Colimorpha enterica | reverse complement strand
TCTCACGGTAGGCCTCGTTGCTTTCAAGCAGTTCGTCGTGCGTGCCGATACCCGTTATACAGCCCTCGTCCATTACGACGATCTTGTCGGCGTCCATTACGGAGTTTATGCGCTGAGCGATAATGATCTTGGTCGAATCTCCGAGTTCTTCTCTGAACGCCTTGCGAATCATCGCCTCGGTCGCGGTATCTACCGCCGAGGTGCTGTCGTCAAGGATGAGTATCTTCGGCTTTTTGAGAAGTGCGCGGGCTATGCAGAGACGCTGTTTCTGACCGCCGGAGACGTTTGTTCCGCCCTGGTCGAGCATCGTATCGTAGCCGTCGCCGAATGAGGTGACGAACTTATCCGCCTGGGCGTAGGAAGCCGCCTTGCGCATTTCTTCGTCGCTCGCCTGCTCGTCGCCCCATCTGAGGTTCTCCGCTATCGTGCCGGAGAACAGGGTGTTCTTTTGGAGTACCATACCGATACCGTCGCGGAGGTTGACGAGTGAATAATTCTTAACGTCAACGCCGTCAATGAGCACCTGTCCCTCGTCACAGTCGTAGAGACGCGGGATCATTGACACGAGGGTGGATTTTCCGCATCCGGTCGAGCCGATGATGCCGACAGTCTCGCCCGCTTCGATCTTAAGATTTATGTCGTTGAGGACGAGCCCCTCGCTGTTCTTATAGTATCTGAACATTACGTGACGGAACTCGATCTCTCCCTTTTCGACGGGGAGATCCTTGTTCTCGGCGTTGTCGTCGGTAAGGTCGAGCTTTTCGTCAAGCACCTCTGTGATACGCTTTGCGGACGCAAAGGCACGCGAGGAGTTCATAAGCAGGACGGTGACCATGATGAGCGAGGTGAGCACCTGCGTGACGTAGGTGAGGAACGCCGAAAGGTCGCCGACCTCCATATTGCCGTTAAGAACGATCTTTCCGCCGAAGAAGATGACGAGGATTACGGTGATGTTCATAAAGAGAGTGACAACGGGGGAAAGGAAGATGACTACGTTTACGGCGTCAAGTCCCGCCTTTTTTAAGTCGCCGTTGGACTTTCTGAACTTGTCGTTCTCATACTCCTCGCGGACGAAGCTCTTTACGACTCTCACGTTGGTGACGTTTTCCTGCACCGTTGAGTTGAGTCCGTCGATCTTTTCCTGCATACGGGTGAATCTCGGCGCGCCGATCTTGATGACGAAGCCGATCACGACGAGCATTATAGGAATGATAATGAGGAAGATGACCGAAAGCGACGGGCTCATGGCGACCGCGGTGATCAGCGCCGCGATAAGCATTCCGGGGGAGCGGAGCGCCATTCTCAGCATCATATTGACGAAGTTCTGAAGCTGGGTGACGTCGTTTGTCAGACGCGTGACAAGCGATCCGGTCGAGAACTTGTCGATGTTTGCGAATGAGAAAAGCTGTATCTTGGAGAAAGCGTCTTCTCTCAGGTCAGCCGCGAAGTTGACCGACGCCTTTGCGGCGAAATAGCATCCGCCAATACCGCCGAGCATCATGAGAATTGCGGTGAGGATCATGAGACACATGGTTCCGAGACTTGAGCCGACAGTCAGATCGCCTCTGTTGGCGCTGTTGATGACGACGGCGAGGAGCTTCGGCATAACGACTTCTCCTATGACCTCAACTATCATGCAGAGCGGGCCGATGATAAAATAAGGAAGATACGGCTTGATGTACTTATACC
>JAGHTD010000305.1 GCA_018065475.1 Candidatus Colimorpha enterica | reverse complement strand
ATATATGCGTATGGCGCTTATCCTCAAACTGTTAAGCGACAAAACGCCCGACACGAATGAAAACGACTATATAAGAGGGCATAAGTGCCGTAATCCCAAGTGCATTTCGGGATGCGAGCAGGAGCTTGAACAGCTGTTCAAGCTCGGAAGTGACGGCAAGACGCTGAGGTGCATTTACTGCGAAACGGCGGAAAGCTGAAAGTTGAAAAAAATGACGCCCGACGCTTGACATTATACTCTTGTTATGGTATAATAATCAAGTAATAACAGTTTCCCGTAACTGACGGAAAAAGTGGAGCACCACAGAGGAGCGGGAAACTTTCAATGCCGACCGTCTGGGCGTACTGAACCTTATAGGGCTCAGTGCGCCTTCTTTGTTTTCTGAAAGGAGATAATTATGAAAAAAGTCGGAATTATCATGGGAAGCGACAGCGATCTCCCGATCCTCGAAAAGAGCATTGCAACTCTGAAAGAGCTTGAGATACCCTACGAGGTACACATCTATTCGGCTCACCGCACTCCTGCCGAGGCGAAGTCTTTTGCCGAGAACGCAAGAGAAAACGGCTTCGGAGCTATAATAGCCGCTGCCGGAATGGCGGCTCACCTTGCCGGCGCCATTGCCGCCAACACCACCCTGCCCGTAATAGGCATACCCTGCAAATCATCAGTCCTTGACGGCATTGATGCCTTACTGTCAACTGTACAGATGCCATCCGGAATCCCGGTCGCCACTGTCGCAATTAACGGAGGAGTCAATGCCGCTTTACTTTGCGCCGAGATCCTCGCAGTCAGCGATCCCGCTCTTGCCGAAAAGCTTGACGCAAAACGCAAAAAAGATGCCGAAAAGGTCCTGGCAAAAGACGCCGAGATCGCATCAAAACTTTAATTTACAAATAATTTTTCAGGAGATATGATCATGAACAACAAACTCGTTTATTCAGGAAAAACAAAAGACGTTTTCACACTCGACAACGGTAATTACCTTCTCAAGTTCAAGGACGACTGCACCGGTAAGGACGGCGTATTCGATCCCGGCGAGAACTCCGTAGGTCTCAAGATCGACGGTGTCGGTGACGTCAATCTCCGTATGTCCGTTTACTTCTTCGACAAGGTCAACGCGGCGGGAATAAAGACGCATTACGTCTCTGCCGATCTCAAAAATACGACAATGGAAGTCCTTCCCGCAAAGGTATTCGGAAAGGGACTTGAAGTCATCTGCCGCTACAAGGCAGTAGGCAGCTTCTACCGCCGTTACAGCGACTATATCGAGGAAGGTGCCGATCTTCCCGCATACGTCGAGACGACCTTCAAAAATGACGAAAAAGGCGATCCGCTCGTAACGAAAGACGGCCTCATCGACCTCGGCGTCATGACCTCCAAGCAGTACGACGACGTCAAGGCAATGACACAGAAGATCACAAAGATCGTCGCAGACGATCTCAAAGAAAAAGGACTTGATCTCTACGATATCAAGTTTGAGTTCGGTTACGATGCCGACGGCGAGGTAATGCTCATCGACGAGATCGCTTCCGGCAATATGCGTGTTTATAAGGACGGTAAATATATCGATCCCATGACTCTCTCGAAGCTTTTCTTCGCTTGATCGGGTGACAAAATGGGAGGTTTTTTCGGAATTGCCTCAACCGAAGAATGTCTGACTGACGTTTTCTTCGGTACTGACTATCATTCACATCTCGGAACGAGATGCGGAGGCCTTGCCGCTTTTGATAAGGAGATAGGTCTTCAGCGTAAGATCCATCATATCGAGAACGCGCCGTTCCGCACCAAGTTCGAGGGTATATTCGACGAGATGACTGGGACGTCGGCGATCGGCTGTATCAGCGACAGCGATCCTCAGCCGATGCTCGTCCGTTCCAATCTCGGAACCTACGCAATATGCGTCGTCGGATGTATCAACAACAGCGAAGAGCTTATTGATCAGTATCTTTCCTTCTCGGGCGGTCATTTTGACGCCATGACGGGCGGAAAGATCAACTGCACGGAGCTTGTATCGGCTCTTATCGATCAGAAGAGCAATTTTGCCGACGGCATAAAGTTTGCTCAGAAGTCTATCAAGGGAACAGCGTCTATCCTTCTTCTCAAGGAGGACGGAAATATCATCGCCGCACGCGACCGCCTCGGCAGACTTCCCGTTCAGATCGGTAAAAGCGAAAACGGCTATGCCGTTTCCTTTGAATCGTTTGCATATCAGAAGCTCGGCTTCGACGACGAAAAAGAGCTCGGCCCCGGAGAGGTCGTAGAGATATCTCCGACGGGTATCAGACAGCTTGTCGCCCCAGGAAAGAAAAAAAGGATATGCGCCTTCCTCTGGAGCTATTACGGCTATCCCACCTCTACTTACGAGGGCATAAACGTCGAGTCGATGAGATACAGGAACGGAAAGCTTCTCGCCTCTCTCGATGAAGGCTCCGATCTTTTCGGCAAGCTCGATTATGTCGGAGGCGTTCCCGATTCGGGCATCCCTCACGCCATCGGCTACGCAAACGAGAGCGGAGTGCAGTTCGCAAGAGCTTTCATAAAATACACACCAACCTGGTCGAGAAGCTTCCTTCAGGGAGCGCAGAAGGACAGGGCAAAGATTGCCAAGATGAAGCAGATCCCCGTAAAGGAACTTATCAAGGATAAGGAGCTTCTCTTCGTCGATGACTCAATCGTCAGAGGCACACAGCTCAAAGAGACCGTCGATTTTCTCTACGAAAGCGGAGCAAAAGCGGTCCACATGCGTTCGGCATGCCCTCCGATAATGTACGGCTGCAAATACCTCAATTTCTCAAGACAGACCTCCGATATGGAGCTCATCGCCCGCAGGGTGATCATGGAGCTTGAGGGCGAAGAAGGATTCAACCATATAGACGAGTATGCGGACAGCTCAACCGAAAGAGGAAAGAATCTGAGGAAAGCTATATGCGAGAAGTTCAACTTCACTTCGCTTGAGTTCCAGTCTATCGAAAACGTTGTAAAAGCAATAGGCATCGATCCCTGCGAGCTTTGCACATATTGCTGGAACGGAAAGGAATAATGATGATCACAAACTCAAAATCCGACGCTTATGCGGCTGCCGGCGTTGATATCACTGCCGGATACAAGGCCGTTGAGCTTATGAAATCACATATCGCAAAGACGATGACCAAGGGCGTCTGCTCAGACGTCGGCGGATTCGGCGGTCTGTTTCAGCTTGATCTTGAAGGTATCACAAAGCCGGTGCTCGTTTCGGGGACCGACGGAGTAGGCACCAAGCTCAAGCTCGCATTTCTTCTTGACAAACACGACACGGTCGGTATCGACTGCGTCGCAATGTGCGTAAACGACATCATCTGTTGCGGTGCAAAACCGCTCTTCTTCCTCGACTACATCGCCTGCGGAAAGAACGTCCCCGAAAGAATCGAAAGTATCGTCAAGGGCGTTTGCGACGGCTGCGTACAGTCCGACGCGGCGCTGATCGGCGGCGAGACAGCCGAAATGCCCGGATTTATCCCGAGAACGAATACGATCTCGCAGGCTACTGCACCGGAGTCGTCGATAAGGATAAGATCATCGACAACAAGAAGATGAAGCCGGGCGACGTTATGATCGCTCTGCCTTCATCAGGTGTACATTCAAACGGCTTTTCGCTCGTAAGAAAGGTCTTTGACGTCGAAAACAACCCCGATCTCTGAAAGCAGAACGATTTTCTCGGAGGAAAATCCATAGGTGAAACGCTTCTCACACCTACCAAGATATACGTCAAGCTGGTTCTTGAACTGCTGAAAAAGGTGAACGTCAGAGGTATCTCCCACATCACCGGCGGCGGCTTTTATGAGAACATCCCCCGCAGTATTCCCGACGGTCTCTGCGCCGAGATCAAGAAGGACGACGTAAGAGTTCTTCCGATATTCAGACTCATTGCCGAAACGGGAAAGATCAGCGAGCACGATATGTTCAACACCTTCAATATGGGCGTCGGAATGACCGTTGTTGTACCCGCTGACGAAGCTGATACCGCGCTTTCGATCCTTTGTGAAAACGGAGTTGACGCGTACGTTATAGGAAAGATAGCCGAAGGCGAAGACAAGGTGAGATTATGCTGAAAAAGACGGTGAACGGTATTCTTGCCGGTATATGTATCTCGCTCGGAGGTTCCGTCTTCCTTGCGTGCGACAACAAATACGTCGGAGCCGTACTTTTCTCGGTCGCTCTCCTCTGTATCTGCATCAAGGGTTATTCACTTTATACCGGAAAGATCTGCTATATACCCGAAAAGCACGGAAAAGAAGAGATTTCCGTCCTTCTTTTCGGTCTTCTTGGTAATGCGATTGCTTCTCTCTGCTTCGGTTTGCTTATCAGATATTCGCAGTCGTCGATAGCCGAAAAGGCGGAGACGGTATGCGCTTCAAAACTGACACAGTCACCCATATCAACACTGATACGCGGTCTTTTCTGCGGTATTCTCATCTACCTTGCGGTCGTGATATTCAGAGATCACAAGAAGATCGTCGGAATACTGTTCTGCATTCCCGTATTCATTCTTGCAGGGTTTGAACACTCCATAGCCGATATGTTCTATTTCTCGGTCGCGGCTTCGTTTGATCTCAAATCTCTGCTTTTCATCCTTCTCGTCGTGATAGGGAACTCCGTCGGAGGAATGCTTCTTCCGGTGCTTGAAATGATCGTAAAGAGGGAAAAGAAAAATGACTGAAAAAGCAAAGATAGCCGTCCTCGTTTCGGGCGGCGGGACAAACCTCCAGGCGCTTATCGATTCCGAGAAAAAAGGGATCATAAGCAGCGGCGAGATCGTCTTTGTGATATCAAACAACCCCTCCGCGTACGCTCTGACAAGAGCCGAAAAGAACGGGATTGACACAGCGGTCATTACAAAAAAACAGTTCGGCGGCGATCAGTACGCATTTGAAAGCAAGCTGATCGAAACGCTTGACGGCGCCAATGTAGATCTTATCGTCCTTGCTGGATTTATGTCGATCCTTTCGGATAGATTCACGTCACACTACGAAAAAAGAATAATCAACGTCCACCCGTCTCTCATCCCGTCGTTCTGCGGAGCGGGCTTCTACGGACTTAAAGTTCACGAAGCGGCGCTCGCAAAAGGCGTCAAAGTCACGGGTGCTACAGTTCATTACGTGAACGAGATACCCGACGGCGGCGAGATAATCATGCAGAAGGCGGTAAAAATACTTGACGGCGACACACCCGAAACACTTCAAAAGAGAGTTATGCGTCTCGCAGAATGGAAAATACTTCCCGCTTCATGCGAAAAGGTATGTTCCGAAATAATGAAAGGAAAATAACATGGATATTTACAAGATCAACAAAATACCCGAGCTTCTTGACGGCAACACTTATCCCGGCAGAGGGATAATCATCGGCACATCCGCCGACGGAAAAAACGCCGTTGTCGCATATTTCATTATGGGCAGAAGCGCAAACTCAAGAAACAGGATCTTTACGATAAAGAACGGGACCGTGTTCACCGAGCCGTTTGACGTTTCAAAGGTCGAGGATCCCTCTCTTATCATCTACGCCGCAGTACGCAGTTACGAAAACAAGTTGATAGTCACAAACGGCGATCAGACCGATACGGTCTATAATTACGTCAAGGACGGCAAGGGCTTCCGTGAAGCACTCGCCACCCGTGAGTTTGAGCCCGACAGCCCCAATTTCACACCGAGGATCAGCGGAATGCTCATCTTCGCAGACAACAGCTTCAACTATGAAATGAGCATATTAAAGAGCATAGACGAAGAGGGAAGCGACTGTGCAAGATACACCTTTGACTACAAGTCAAAGCCGGGTCTCGGCCACTTCATCCACACTTACGTCTGCAACGGCAATCCTATCCCGACTTTCCAGGGCGAGCCGGAGAGAGTTGAGATCGGGAACGACATTGACGCGTTCTCTTCAATGCTCTGGGACGCTCTCGACAATGATAACAAGATCTCGCTTTACGTAAAGTACGTCGATCTTGCAAACGGCAATTCCGAATACAGACTTATAAACAAAAACATATAAAGGAGAATAAACGAAATGAAAGAGTTTGAGCTTAAATACGGTTGCAACCCCAACCAGAAACCCGCCAAGATCTATATGGCAGACGGAAGCGAGCTTCCGATAAAGATCCTTTGCGGCCGTCCCGGTTATATCAACTTCCTTGATGCTTTCAACAGCTGGCAGCTTGTCAAGGAACTGAAAGAGGCGCTCGGTATGCCTGCGGCTACTTCCTTCAAGCACGTCAGCCCCACTTCTGCGGCTGTCGGAATCAAGCTTTCGGATAAGCTCAAAAAAGCTTGTTTCGTTGACGATATTCCCGGTCTTGACGATTCTCCTCTCGCCTGCGCTTTCGCAAGAGCAAGAGGAACAGACAGAATGTGCTCCTTCGGCGACTGGATCGCGCTTTCCGATGTATGCGACGTTACGACCGCAAAGCTCATCAAGAGAGAGGTCTCCGACGGTATCATCGCTCCCGGTTACGATCCCGAAGCTCTTGAGATCCTTAAATCCAAGAGAAAAGGAAACTACAATATCGTTGAGATCGACCCCGATTACGTTCCCGAGGTTCAGGAACACAAGCAGGTCTTCGGTATCACCTTCGAGCAGGGAAGAAACAACTTCAAGATCGACCGCGAGCTTCTTTCAAACGTCGTAACGGAGAAAAACGTTCTCGGCGAGGACGCCGTCCGCGATCTGATAATCTCCCTTATCACCCTCAAATATACCCAGTCAAACTCTGTATGCTTCGCTTATGACGGTCAGGCGATCGGAGTAGGCGCAGGACAGCAGAGCAGAATACACTGCACACGTCTTGCAGGTTCAAAGGCAGACACCTGGTTCCTCCGTCAGAGCGACAAGGTGCTTTCGCTTCCTTTCCGCTCCGATCTCGGCCGTCCCGACAGAGACAACGTCATCGACGGATACATCAATCAGAACGAGGAGGACGTTTGCGCGGAAGGCAACTGGCAGAAGTATTTCACCAGCCGTCCCGAGCCGTTCACTGCCGCTGAAAAGAGAGCATATCTCGACACCATCGACGGTGTTTCCCTCGGCTCCGACGCTTTCTTCCCCTTCTCGGACAACATTGAGAGAGCAAAGAAGAGCGGCGTAAAATACATCGCCGAGCCTGGCGGTTCCATCCGTGACGATCTTGTCATCGAATGCTGCAACAAGTACGGTATAGCAATGTCCTTCACCGGAATGCGCCTGTTCCATCACTGATACGGAGAACCGAAAATGAAGGTACTTGTTGTCGGCTCCGGAGGGCGCGAACACGCCATTATAAAGAAAATCAAAGAAAACAGTTCTGTAGAAAAGATCTACGCCTGCCCCGGTAACGGCGGTATCGCACGCGATGCCGAGTGCGTTCAGATATCCGCAACCGATATCGACGGTATCACGGCATTTGCCGTTGAAAACCGTATTGATTATTGCGTAGTCGCTCCCGACGATCCGCTCGTACTCGGTCTCGTTGACGCTCTTGAGGAAAAGGGGATCAGCTGTTTCGGTCCGAGAAAGAACGCCGCGATCATCGAAGGCAGTAAGGTCTTCTCAAAGAACCTTATGAAAAAATACGGTATTCCAACCGCGAAATACGAGGTCTTCAATGACATCGAAAAGGCGCTTGAATACGTAAAAACCGCACCCGTTCCCACCGTCATCAAGGCGGACGGTCTTGCTCTCGGCAAGGGCGTTATCATTGCCGGAACGAGAGAAGATGCCGAAGACGCCATTCTTTCGATAATGAAGGAAAAGAAGTTCGGCAAGAGCGGGGACAATATCGTTATCGAGGAGTTTCTCACCGGCCCGGAAGTCACGGTGCTCGCTTTCACCGACGGAAAGACTGTAAAGCCGATGGTCGCTTCAATGGATCACAAGCGCGCGGGTGACTATGATACCGGTCTTAATACCGGAGGTATGGGAACGATCGCTCCCAACCCCTATTATACGAAAGAAATCGCCGCCGAGTGTTTCGAAAAGATATTCATTCCCACGATAAACGCAATGAACAAAGAGGGAAGGACCTTCAAGGGCTGTCTCTATTTCGGTCTTATGCTGACACCCGACGGTCCCAAGGTCATCGAATATAACTGGCGTTTCGGCGATCCCGAAACGCAGGTCGTACTCCCTCTTCTGAAGAGCGATCTTCTTACGGTAATGCAGTCGGTTACCGACGGTACTCTTTCCGAAACCGAAGTTGAGTTTTCCGACAAGTCCGCCTGCTGCGTCATCATGGCGTCGGAGGGATATCCCGTTTCATACGAGAAGGGATATGAGATAACCCTTCCCGACGATCTTCTTCCCGACGTTTACGTTGCGGGGGCAAAGAAGGACGGTGACAGACTTCTCACAAACGGCGGAAGAGTGCTTGGCGTCACGGCGGTAGAAGCCGATATGGGCGACGCTGTAAAAGCCGCTTATTCAAAAGTTGACAGGATCAGCTTTGCCAACGCGTATTACAGGCACGACATCGGCGCGAAAGCGCTTGCGTGCCGCGAGGTCAAATAATGGTTTACAGAGTATTTGTTGAAAAAAAGAAAGAACTTGCAAATGAGGCAAGATCGCTGAAAAACGATATAAACGTTCTTCTCGGTATATCTTCGCTTACAGACGTTCGTATAATAAACCGCTATGACGCCGAGAATATTACGAAGGAACTTTTCGATTATGCCGTAGGAACGGTATTTTCGGAGCCGCAGCTTGACGTCGTAAGCAGTAAGCTCAAGGCAGACGGCGGAAAGGTATTTGCCGTCGAGTTTCTTCCCGGTCAGTTCGATCAGCGCGCTGACAGTGCCGCACAGTGTATTCAGCTCATTTCGCAGGGCGAACGTCCTACGATCCGTTCGGCAAAAGTTTACGTCCTCTACGGCGACCTTTCTGACGAAGAGATCGAAGAGATCAAGAAATACGTCATCAACCCGGTAGAGGCAAGAGAAGCGGCGCTTGATAAGCCCAGGACGCTGAAGATCAATTACTCGATCCCCACGACCGTAAAGACGGTTGACGGCTTCCTCTCTCTCACGAGAGCGGAGCTCGAAAAGTTCGTTTCCGATTACGGTCTTGCGATGGACGCGGACGACATCGAATTCTGTCAGAAATATTTCAAAGATGAAGGCAGAGACCCGACTATAACCGAAATCAGGATGATAGACACCTATTGGTCGGATCATTGCCGTCATACGACGTTCCTCACAGTAATTGACGACGTAAAGTTCGAGGATGAGCTTCTGCAGAAGACTTACGACGAATATATAGGCGTAAGAAAACAGCTCGGCAGAACAAAGCCGGTTTGCCTCATGGATATTGCGACAATCGCCGTAAAGTATCTGAAAGCCAACGGAAAGCTCGACAAGCTTGACGAATCGGAGGAGATCAACGCCTGCACCGTCAAAATCAACATTGAGGTTGACGGCAAAAACGAGCCCTGGCTTCTTCTCTTCAAGAACGAAACGCATAACCACCCGACGGAGATCGAGCCTTTCGGCGGCGCGGCTACCTGTATAGGCGGAGCGATCAGAGATCCTCTTTCCGGAAGAAGCTACGTTTACGGAGCAATGCGCGTTACCGGAGCGGCTGACCCGACGGTTCCCGTTTCGGAAACGATAAAAGGTAAGCTCCCTCAGAGAAAGATCGTAACTACCGCGGCCGCAGGATATTCTTCCTACGGTAACCAAATCGGTCTTGCCACGGGTATAGTTGACGAGCTTTATCATCCCGGATATGCGGCAAAAAGAATGGAGATCGGCGCCGTTGTCGCCGCCGCTCCTGCTTCAAACGTCCGCAGAGAAGTTCCCAAGCCCGGCGACTGCGTTATTCTTATAGGCGGAAGCACCGGACGCGACGGTATCGGAGGAGCTACCGGCTCTTCAAAGGCACACAACGCCCATTCCGTCGAGACCTGCGGAGCAGAGGTTCAGAAGGGCAACGCCCCCGAGGAAAGAAAGCTTCAGAGACTGTTCAGAAACGGCAAGGCGTGCCGAATGATCAAACGCTGCAACGACTTCGGCGCAGGCGGTGTTTCGGTTGCTATCGGTGAGCTTGCGGACGGTCTTAAGATCAATCTCAACGAAGTGCCGAAAAAGTACGAAGGACTTGACGCGACCGAGCTTGCGATCAGCGAATCGCAGGAAAGAATGGCTGTCGTCGTGGATAAAAAGGACGTTGACGCATTCTTAAAGATTGCGTCGTCCGAAAATCTCCAGGCGAAAGTGGTCGCCGAGGTCACTGCCGATCCGCGTCTTACCATGTACTGGAACGACGAAAAGATCGTTGACGTCAGCCGCGAGTTCCTCAACTCAAACGGTGCCGATAAACATATTTCGATTATCCCCGACAAAACAAAGATCCCGGAAAAGAAGCTGAAAGGCGCAACGTTCACCGAAAATATGATGAACGTCGCAACCGATCTCAACACCTGTTCAAAGCGCGGACTCAGCGAGAGATTCGACTCCACCATCGGTGCGGGTACTGTCATTATGCCTTTCGGCGGAAGAAATCAGCTTACGCCTATCCAGGCGATGGTGCAGAAGATCTCGGTCGAGAAAAAGCATACCGACGACTGCGCGCTTATGGCGTGGGGCTGCTTCAATCCTTATCTTTCGGAGCAGAGCCCTTATCACGGCGCTTATCTCGCGGTAGTTGAATCGGTTTGCAAGCTGATCGCTACCGGTGCCGATTTCAAGGACATATATCTCTCGTTCCAGGAGTATTTCGAGCATCCCGGCAAGGATCCCAATAGATGGGGC
>JAGHTD010000327.1 GCA_018065475.1 Candidatus Colimorpha enterica | reverse complement strand
GCTTCTTGTATATTGTCCGGGATTCCTTCCGGATATACCATTCTTTCGATCCATTCTATTATATTCCCCTGCTTCGTCAAATACAGATCAACGGCGTTATTTGTCCCTCGGCCGTTTACGGTTTGATGAACATAAATCGCAACCTTATTGGATGTATTATATTTTGTAAATCCTACTATGTTAAAATTATCTTTTAGCATAGGCCATTTTTCCAATACGAAGTTTTCTGCGACTTTCAACAGCTCTTCGTCAGACAGTTCATCGCTTGTATCAGTATTATCCTGCTTTCTTCCAAACGCTACCATTCTGCCCGTGGTATGATCAAAAGATACATATATCTTTTTATCCTCAGAATTATAATCGTCCTTTTGCTTTGACCATCCTGTTCTTACAGAATAGTCCAATATCAGGTGGACTGTCTCACCGTCGATCTCATAATCAATTTCCTTCGGAACGCTTTCATCTGCTATTTCTTCGGGAAGAATACTCCATTTTCTCGTAACCCCGGAAAAGGGCGATGCTGACATACTTGAAGCCTCGGCGAATACTTCATATAAATCGGTGTCTTTATATTTGCTTTCATTTGGCTTTTCCCCATTTGACGGAGCAAAGAACAGCGAATAACACCCGATGATTCCTGTGGCGATGAGGCAGATGCACGCCGCGATGGGCAGGATTATTTTGATTTTCTTGTTAAGGCCCGATTTTTTCGCATTTTCAGGCTTAGGAGCGCCGTTGACGGCTGCTGCTTCGCCAATACAGGTTGCTTCGATTATATATTCGTCTTTTATGTTTCCAAAAGCACGCAAAAACTTTTCCGTACTCATTTGATCAATCCCCTTTCTGCAAGTGCGGTCTTCAAGCCGCTTTTGATCCGTGACATACGCATATAGACGGCGCTCTTTTTCAGCTTCGTTATATCTGCTATTTCATCGTACGAGTCGAGGTGCCAATATCTTCTGACGATGATCACCCTGTCAGTATCGTCAAGCGAGGCGATATAATCGTCAATGACCCCGGTTATAATATCGTCAGGCGTGCCGTCGTCGATCCCGCCGTTATCGGAGAGAAGCTCCTCGATCTCGTCAAGGCATATATCACCTCCGCCGTTCCGCTTTTCAGCGCAATTATGACGAAAACGGTCGATTGAGATATTTCTGACGATCCTGCCGACGTAAGCCAAAAGGGAAGACGGGTTTTCGGGCGGGATCGTTTTCCACGTCTCGTGATATGCCTCGTTCACACATTCCTCCGCGTCGCGCTTATCGTCAAGCACGTTGCCCGAAATGTGAAGAAACAGCTTCCCGTATTTCTTTGACAGTTCGGCGATCGCGTTATCCGACCGCTCGAAGAATAATGAAATTATTCTGCTGTCTTCCATGCGTACATCTCCTTTTTATTGTTATTCCGAAGGACCTTGTACTTCGATCCTTCAACCTTTAAGTCGTAAAATCGGTCTTGAATCTAACGGCTTTTCGCAATTTTTTGTAAAACTTTTTTAATTTTTCCCCGAAACGGCAGCTCGGGAAAAGAAAAAGGACACGGCGATCTCTCGGATCACAACGTGTCCCTTGAAACGGTAAGAATGCAGCCGAGGCCTTTGCGGTCTTACGGCTTTTCATACTCGATTATGCTTTTCAGCCTTTCGGGCAGTGCGAGCGGGTCCGACAGGTCGATTTTCCCGTATGGGGTATCGAGAGCGTCACCGTGTCCCTTTGCGATGAAGAACGCCACCCTCGTCGAGGTCATATCCTCGCAGTCTTCGGGTTCGTCCCACGCGTCGCAAAGCTTTTCGGTGCCGTCTTCATTGAGAAACTGCTCCATGTACGGTGTTTCGAGCTCGTATTCGTCCTTCCCGTCCTCGGGAACGGAAAAACCGAACCAGTCGATGCCGTCGGGAGGGCAGTCGCAGGTCATTTCAACAAGGCAAAAGCGGCTGTTGAAACCGTAAACGCCGTGAAGTGTCATTTCGTTTCCGTCTTCTTGCAGTTGATCTCGGAATTGGGATTGATGATGTCTCTCCAGCCGAAGTCGCCTCTGTCAAGCGCGCGGACGAGAAGCTCCGCCGTTGCTATATTCGTTGCGATCGGAATGTTGTGGATGTCGCAGAGACGGAGAAGATCAAGCTCCGTGCGCTCTCTCAGCGATTCGTTCTCGTAGCTGTCGCGGAAGAAGAGAAGCATATCTATTTCTTCGTAAACGACGCGCGAGCATATCTGCTGAACTCCGCCGAGCGTGCCGGAAAGAAGGCACTCTATGTCAAGGCCGGTCGCCTCGGATATACATCTTCCGGTGGTTCCGGTGGCGCATATTTTGTGATTTGAAAGAATGCCGCAGTATGCGATGCAGAACTGTGTCATCAGCTCTTTTTTTCTGTCTCCGGCGATAATAGCAATTTGCATTTCGATTTCTCCTCTGAGGTCATTGAATCTTTTTCAGGGTTTTTATCCTGTTGAGATTTCTGAATCCGGTGAAGACCGGAATATTTTTGCCGTTAAGTCTGCCGACGATGTTGACAAACGACTGCGCGGCGTCTGATTTTTTGATCGTGAATACGTCAAGCCCGTCCGCCTGCTTTGCCGCAAGCTGCTCGTCGTAGGGAATTATTCCGAGAAGGCGGATCGACGTCTTGTCGATGATCTCGGTAAGCCCCGGGAGCGCGTCGATGCCCTTGCTGTCGGGGTCGAAGCAGTTGATTATAAGCCGTCTGCTGTCAACTCCGAGCTCGCTCAAAAGGATCGCGGTCCTCTCCGCGGCGCGGATTGAAATGGGCTGATAAGTGGAGACTATGAGCGCCATATCCGATGCCGAAGCCGCAAGTCTGAACGGAATACCCGTGTCGCCGGGCGTGTCGATTATGATATAATCGAGCTCCATGCTCTCGGCGATTTTGTCTATCGCGGCGGAGAAGACCTCACAGGTCAGCTCGTCGTTGTAGTTATAGGGCGCGGCGACGAAGAAGAGATTGTCCGACCTCGGATCGCGCACGGCGGCACTTTCGATCGGGATGTCTCTCATAATCACGTCAACGATGTCAAAGACGACGCGGTCTTCAAGTCCCATAATGAGGTCGAGCGATCTTACGCCGAAATCACAGTCGATTATTAAGGTTTTGAAACCGTCGTAGGCGAGCCGTATTCCGAGATTGGCGGAAACGGTCGATTTTCCGACGCCGCCCTTGCAGGACGTGACCATGATTTTCTGACAGTTGTTCATCTCTGACCTCCCATACGTATTCGGCAAATATGCCGTTTATCATTTTACCATATAAGTGGGATTATGTCAAGACAAAAAGCGT
>JAGHTD010000332.1 GCA_018065475.1 Candidatus Colimorpha enterica | reverse complement strand
ATGTAATATACATATTTCCAATTTGTCAATATTTTGATCGAAGATAATGTAAACACACATAAAAAAATCAGTCTAAATTACGCCTTTCAGCCAAATTTATTGCTCTTATTCAGCCACATGACCGGCAAACATTATTTCCGGGACCTCGTTGACTTCCGTATAGATAAAGAAGTCAAACGGCCTGTCGGCCCTGAAAACCAATCCCTCGTCCGGTTTGCCGCCAAGATAATAATTATATGAAGCGGCAGCCGCCGAAACGCCGTCTTCTCTGACCTCGATACACGATTTCTGTATTATGTCTTCAACATACAAGCCGTCAACATCTATCATTGCAGAAAAGTCGGCGGATGACATATCAAATGCCTTGTTCGCTCCGTATTCTTTCAGAAAGTCAACTAACATTTTGTCTCCGAGCGTTGTTTCGATACTGAACTTCGGAATGCTGACTTCAACATCGACGAGTCTATCAATCTTAGCCATCTTTTCAACAAGGTTTTCGGTGCTTCCGAGAACGAAAAGCATTTTAATATTTGAGTCGCCGTACATCGGAATGACCAAAAGCTGCGTTTCATCATCCTCGTAATAGTCAAAACCATGGAGTGAGTACATAAAGTCCTTTTGGACAACTTTGCCTGTCTCGGTAGTAAAACCACCTTTACTCGTATCAGCCGAATTAAAGAATTCGGTTTCCCAGCTGTTTTCGTAAAGAAGAGTGTTTATCATTACGATCGGAGCTGCTCCAACATTATCCTCTTTACTAATAAGATCCTTTATGAGCCCGTTGGTTCTTTTTCTTGCCCAGTCGTTGACTCTGTCTGCAAGATCATCCGGAGAAAAATCATACGTTTCAGCAGAATAAACCTCTCCTATGTGGGTAACAAAATCATCATTAAAGTTTTTGTCAAATGTCCTGTTCTTCCATAATGAATTTGCGATCGACAGGGAACGGTTCGGCGTTGGTCCAAAAGGGTATTCTTCCAGATACCCTTTTTCCCATTCAATTCTTTCACGAAAATAGGTTTCCAGACCGTTATAAATGAGACATACCTTCTCGTAGTCCTCAAGAGTATCATACCCGACTGCTTTCAGCAGTTCTGTCTTTGTATCTCCCGCCGCACCCGAAATCAGCATACCGAGCGTATATCGGAGAGACAGCGGCGATACGATATAATTTCCCTTGACGTTTTCCGATATATAATCGAGAAAGCGTTGGTCGAATACGTCAAGAGCAAACCGGTCCCCCATTGATTTCAATTTTACTGCCTGAAGTGTTATTTCAAAATCAGTAATATCATCAAACGTTTTGTATGTTTCGATCTCGGTCGTTACCTGATCGAACGTATCATCGTTCTGTGAAGCGGCGTCCGGTGTCGTATCTGTATCTGTCGTATCTCTTATCGGCGTGTATAAATTGCCGTTTCTGAACATCGGAACGGTTATTGCCGCCGCGCAGATAAGCACAGCGCACGCCGCCGCGATCACGACCGAAAGTCTGACGCTGCTACGGCTCCTTTTCAGGACAGCGGTGTCGGCATTCTCGATCAGATCGTCATCAATGCTGCTTATGGCTCTTTGAAACTTTTCGCTTTTCAAGTTATCAGTCCTTCCTTCTTCAAGTATTTTGCGAGTTTATCACGTGATCTTTTCAGCGTGACTTTCACCTTGCTTTCGCCGAAATCATACCGTTCGCAGATACTTTTTACCGAGTCGTTGAACCAGTACCTGCGGATCATGATATTTCTTTCATCCTCCGGGAGCGTGCGCAAAAATGCGGATATGGCTTTTGAAATGATGATCTCATCCGCTTTGGCGTCGAAATCGTCATCGACGGCAATCTCTTCGATCTCCTCAAGCGAAACCGGGAACTCACCCGGACAGCGTTTTGCCGAGTGTCTGTCTCTCCACCGCGAAATTGAGATATTTCTCGTCAGTCTGCCGAAGTATGCTTTCAGATTATCCGGCTTTTCGGGCGGAATACTGTTCCATACCGCGTGAAGCGCTTCGTTTACGCACTCCTCCGCGTCCTCGTCATTGCCGAGAATGTTCTTTGAAATATACGCGCAGTATCTTCCGTATTTGGACTGCGTTTCCTCAACGGCTTTGTCAGAGCGCTGAAAGAACAGCTCGATTATCTCTTCGTCCCTCATTCTTGCCTCCTTTCCCTGTTTTGAAAGGCCTTTCACTTATATAGACGCAAAACGCCGAAATAGGTTACATTAAAAAGCGGTGTTTTCAAAAAAATCCGCCTGTAAGGCGGATTTAATGTTTATCTGCTGATCTCAACTGACTTGCCGGTCTTTGCCGACTCGTAGATCGCGTCGATGATCCTCATAAGCTCGACGCCGTCCTCGGCGGGAGCACGGCAGGGCTCGGTGCCCGCTGCAGCGTTGAGGAAGCCCTTGATCTCGCTTCTGAACATAGTATCGAAGTCCAGTGCGATCTTGCCCGCGGGAGTGATGTTGACAAACTGACCTGCGGTCTGAGTGTAGATC
>JAGHTD010000241.1 GCA_018065475.1 Candidatus Colimorpha enterica | reverse complement strand
CGTCGGCTACGACACGCAGTTCCTCGAGCATTTCGACAGCAGGGTGAAGGACGGGAAGCTTCTTCCCGTCTGTGAGCGTGACGGCAAGGGTATCGTCTTCGCCGACGCTCCGCTTCCGGCGGTCGAGGTCTATGAGGTCAGGCCCGCAAAGGCCGAAAAACTGAAAAACGGCGTCTTCTGCGACTTCGGAGCCGAATACTGCGGAGGGCTGAAAATAAAGGCAAGAGGAAAGAGCGGAAGCAAAGTCCGCATCCTCTGCGGAGAAGAGCCCGCCGACAGCGAGGAAAGGGTGCGCTTCGATATGAGGTGCAACTGCCGGTACGAGGAGATATGGACGCTCGACGGCGAATGCGAATACGAAAACTACGACTACAAGGCGTTCCGCTACTGCTCGGTGATCGCCGAGGAGGAAGAAACCGTAATTGAGGACGTGACGCTTGTGGCGAGAAACGGAAGATTTGACGATTCCGCAAGCTCTGTCAAGGGCAAAAATCACGTGCTCGGCGAGGTCTTCGACCTCTGCAAGAGAGGCGTAAAGGTCGGCGCGCAGGAGGCGTTCATGGACTGCCCTTCGAGAGAAAAGGGACAGTACACGGGCGACGCCACCGTCACCTCCGCTTCGCACATCTGGCTGACGGGAAGCGCCGCGATGCTCGAAAAGGTGATAAAGGACGAGGCGATGTCCGCCGCTCTCATCGACGACGGTATCATGGCGACGGTCTGCGGCTCATATATGCAGGAGATAGCCGATTACTCGCTCCAGTTCCCGATTCATCTTCTGAGGCACTATTCGTTCACGAAGAACAAGGCGTTCCTCGCGTCAATGCTCCCGGTCGCCGAGAAAATGGAAAAGCATTTTGCGGTTTACGGGAGGGAGGACGGACTGCTCGACGGCGTGGTGGATAAATGGAACCTCGTCGATTGGCCCGACAACCTGCGCGACGGCTACGATTTCCCGCTCACCAAGCCGATAGGCAAGGGCGCGCATAACGTCATCAACGCCTTCTGGGTAGGGTGCGTGAGAAACATCGAGGAGATAAAGGACATCCTCGGGATACCCTACGAAAAGAGGGGCGACAAGCTCGCCGAGGCGTTCAACCGCGCCTTCTTCCGTCCCGAAAAGGGACTTTACGCCGACTCGGAAACGTCGGATCACTGCTCGCTGCCCTCAAACGTAATCCCCTGCTACTACGGCTTCCGGCCGGAGGGGTACGATAAGCCGCTCGGCGACTTCCTTATCTCGCGCGGGCTGGTCTGCGGCGTCTATATGGCGTATTTCCTGCTCAAAGCGCTTGCGGGAATGGGAAGATACGAGGACGTTTACGATCTTATCGTGTCGGAGGACGAGAACTCCTGGTACAATATGATAAGGGAAGGCGGTACGACCTGCTTCGAGGCGTGGGGCAAGGACAAGAAATGGAACACCAGTCTCTGCCACCCCTGGGCAAGCGCGCCCGTCCCCGTGATCTACGAGGACCTTATGGGAATAAACCCCGACGGAACAGTCGGTAAAATAAATATGCCCGCAAAGGCGGGAAAAGTTACCGTGACCACACCGCTCTGCGGAGGAATAACAGTCACGGCCAACGGGGAGGAATGAAAATGAACGAAATACATCTTTTCGGAAAAAGGATCATATCCGACGAATGCCCGGTGCTCTTCGACTACAAGCCGGACGAGAACTGGCAGAAATACTTCAACGTCATAAGAGGCGAGTGGAAGTATGAGGACGGCTGGCTCGTCGGCAAGGAAAACGGCAACTTCGGCGGCATTATGCTCACGAAGGAATGGTACGACTGCAACGTGATGTTCTCCTTCACGGGAGCGACCGTCCTTCCCGCAACGCGTGACTTAAACGCGCTTTTCAACGCAAGGATCGACGAAAAGAACAATTATCTCGGGCTTTCCTACGTCTGCGGACTCAACGGCTGGTACGAGCACAAGAGCGGTATCGAGAAGAACGACCCCTCTCTCAACCCCTACAACCTCCTTCACGCCTCCACGACGTCCTATCAGTACGTCCCCGGCGAGGAGGTCAGGATGACCTGCGGATCGGTTGACGGTCACTGCTTCATGCTCGTCAACGGACAGCTGGTGACGGAGCTTCACGACCTCGACCCGCTTCTCGGCGGCTACGTCGGATTCTCTCCCTACTGCACGATAATGAAGGTCAAGGACTTCGAGATCAGAAAGATCGTCTGGGAGACCTTCGAGCAGACCTACGATCCCGAGTTCTGAGGAGGCATATCATGAAAAAAACAGACGTGAATTACTTTCCCGGCTTCGTCCGCAAGGCGGTGTGCTTCTCGATCGACGACGGCAACCTCACCTGGGACAAAAAGTTCATCGACACTGTGAAGCCCTACGGGCTCAAAGGCACCTTCAACCTCTGCTCCGACCGCGTAGATCCCGCAAAAGCGCAGTTTTACCGCGACTTTTACGAGGGATATGAGAGCGCCAACCACGTGAAATACCACCCGAGGGCGATAAAGCCCGCCGAGTACAAGCCCTTTACGGGTGAAAAGTTCCCCGACAACCCCGACGACAGAGACCCCGAAAAGCTCTACGACTACGGCACCGAGGAGGGGATGTACTGGGCGTATTATCCCGGTGTCAAGGGCTTCCGCCCCGGCGCCGACGAGGACAGCTACATCCGTTTCGTCAAGGACTGCAAAAAGGAGCTTGAAGCGGTATTCGGCGAGGGCTCGGTCAGGGGCTTCGTATGGCCCTACGCGGAGCAGGACAGCGACAAGGTGAAGGATTACCTTTTCAATCACTCCGGCTACGACAGCGTGAGAATAGCGGGCGGCGGCCTCGGCGTCTGCGATTTCAGAATGCCCGACAACAGGATGAAGTGGGATTATCACTCCATCCACAACCGCCTCGACACCGTCGGGGATGCGTTTGAAAAGCTCGAGCCGGATTACCTTGCCTTCTTTGCCATCGGCGTACATTCGGTGGACTACGAGAACGCCGGAAAATGGGATTCTCTCGCCGAGACCGCGAAGAGATTTTCGGACAGGACGAAGTATTATACCGCCGGCGTCAGCGATCTTTTCGCCTACGAGGACGCCGTAAAGGGCGTCGTCATCACCGAGACGGAGATCTCCAACCCCTCGGCCATCGACCTGTATATAAC
>JAGHTD010000025.1 GCA_018065475.1 Candidatus Colimorpha enterica | reverse complement strand
TTCCCTCTCTGTACCTGTCGATCATTTCCTGTATCTCACGCGCTTCCTCTTCGGTTATCCTCCTGCCGTTCATGAATGCTGCAAGAAACGCGGGAAGGGAGCCGCCGAAGGAGTCATCGACGAACTGCCTCGACTGCGACGAGTGATAATCGGCGTAGGAAACGACGGACGTAACGGTGCCGTCCGCGTTTTTGAATAGTCCCTTTCCGCAAAGACGGGAGAGGACGGTGTAGGTGGTCGATTTCTTCCATCCGAATGCGTCTGCACAGAGGGTGACGAGGCGGGAGGACGTGACCGGTTCGTTTTCCCATATCATGTCTGCAAACTTCATTTCAATCGTTCCGAGTTGTATTTCCATAGATGATTCCTTTCTGCTCTACTGTCGTAGACCGTATATATTCTACCACTGTAGGCCGCATTTGTCAAGGGTTTTTGCATAGTTTTTTACAAAAAAACACCTGCTCGGCAGGTGCTTTTGTAAATATATTATAGTCTTATAACGGTGTCCGACGGTTTACCGTATTAAACCACGGCTTGCCTCGGCTTGGGAAAGGAGTATGCGGAAGAATCCCGTCTGATAGTCGATCTTCTCCTTCCACATTGTGTCGGCGGTCTTCGTCCCGAAGGGAAGCTCTCTCAGACGGGAGAGCTTGGAGAGCGTTTTCTGCGCGTGCTCCGTCTGCGCGTCAAGCGGGAGGTTCATATAGTCGGCGAAATGAAGCCCCTCGTAAAGGCGATAGGCGTCGAAGCGGTCGTTATTGTCGGCATCGCCGACCGTCAGCGCAAACGGTGTCCTTTCGCCTTCAAAATCTGCTTCGTCGTCAACGTGAATGGCTATACCATAGCACATTTCCTCGGTGTCTTCGGCAGAAAATCCGAGTGAAAGCAGGAAGGGGCGGGCGATCTTTGCGCCGTATCTTCCGTGGTTGCGGTAATCCTCTTTTGATTTGAAATCGACCGAATAGCCGATGTCGTGCAGAAGACAGGCGACCACGGTCTTTTCGACGTCAAAGCCCTCTGCCGAGGCGATCTCCGCGCCGATGTTTGCAACTCTGAACGAGTGCTCTATGCGATATTCCGCCATACGGGGGGTGTTGTCACCGTACGAAGCGAGTTTCATAAGCTCACTTCTCATAAAGTCGGAAGTCTTTTGTATTCTTTCTGTGTCCATTTTTCCTCCGGATAATCAGGATCGTCAGTCCATCAGCTTTTTCAGTTCGTTTTTGACGGTTTCAAGGTCGCTGTTTGTCAGAATCGGGATCAGGCGGTTGACCGTATCAACGTCTCTGTCCCACCATTTGAATTTGAGAAGAAGGGAAATCATTTCATCATCAAAGCGTTTCCTTAGGGGCCTTGCCGGATTGCCGACCGAAACGGTGTACGGCTCGATATTGCTTCCGACAACGCTGTTTGCGCCGATGATCGCGCCGTCGCCGATGTGAACGCCGGGAAGAATGACGGCGTTCTGACCGATCCAAACGTCGTTTCCGATCACCGTATCGCCTTTGAATGGCATATCGGACGGATCGGGCGCGCTCATATCCCAGCCCTCGAGCGTGTAAAACGGGAACGTCGTTACCGCGTTCATCTGATGATTTGCGTCATTCATCACGAACTCTACTCCGGCGGCGATCTGACAGAACTTGCCGATGATCAGCTTGTCTCTGCTCCACGGATAAAAGTTCGTGACGTGGCTTTCAAATTCAGAATCGGCAATGTAGGTGAAATCGCCGACGGTGATCTTGGGGTTTGTGACCGTCGGTCTGACGTATATTTCATTTTCATATCCCGGAACGGGGTGCTTTTTGTTCGGATCGGGTCTCATGGCTTCAATCTCCGTATTCGTTATTCCGATTTCATCTCGGGTCTGTGGGAAAAGTAAACCGTTTTCGGTTTGAGGGACAGGATGTTTTCCCAGTCTTTTTTCAGCAGTTCGTTTTCTTCGTATGCGCTTATGTATTCGCATGGCTCAAGGTCGCCGACGAAACAGTTTCCGTCGTCGGTGAAAAGCGAAATGCCGTCCCTGCTGTGGCTCGGTGTGCTTATGATCTCGCCGTCTATCCCGAGGGAAGACAAAAAACATCTGCTGTCTTTGCAGGAGATCACCTCCGCAGCGGTCTCGTCGATTTCTGTGTAGGGAATATTGTCCTTTTTGAAAATGCCGTCCGAAAAGTGGATGTGATCCTTTTGCGTATCTACAAGGAGCAGCTTTACGCCGCGGCTCATCAGCTCGCCGACGAGCCCCATGTGATCGGGATGGTAGTGGGTCGCCAACACGTAGGTAATATCGCTAAGTCCGACGTTTGCGTTCTTTATCGCCTTGTAAAACGCGGGCAGCGTTCCGGCGTAGTCCGTGTCAAGGAGCAGTCCCCCTTTTTCTCCCTTTATGAAAAAGGTGTTCGTGTTTCCGTATTTTAACCTGATAATGGTTGGTGCTCGGCGGAAATCAGATACGTCATAATCCGAAGCTTGCATTTTGATTGTCTGCATCGTCTGTTCGATAAATCGGGATTTAGCGAGACAATTTTATTATGGAAAACACCATAATAGCAACACCTGCGGCAAACAAAGCCATTCCCCAAATAGTGTTAAGATGAGAGGCAAAAAAACCCACCAAACTACCGCCGACAGCGCACATTATTGCGTATAAAAAATTCTTCTTGTTTATACAGATTATCTCTCCTGCAAATTCCGATTTGTCGATCCCATTTTATCACAATTTGGCAAAATTGTCAATCGGTTTTATGAAAAAAGCCCCGGGCTTCCGACTGCTGACGGTTAATGAAGTCACTCGCGTCGCTCGTTAATGAAGCGGCGGCGTTGCCGCCATGAAGACGGCGCTTCGCACCCAATTAAGCGAAGTCGCCCCCATTCTCCCATTTTCATTTCTTCGTTAGCAAAGCGTCTTCATTCCTTCATTAGCATACACTTGCTTCGCAAGTGTGGCGACTTCATTCAAAATAAATCCTTTTGTCTGACAGACAAAAGACATTTTTTTGTTGTCAAAGGCTGACCAAACGTCGTAAAAACAAGGTAAAACTGACCAAACGTCGTTTTTCTTGTAGGTGTCCTCTGCTCGGCAAATCGGGATTTGTCGTTATCCATGTATCTTTATCTCATTAGTGATTTCACAGACTGCTTTATTGCTCGTGTCTATTTTTACAGTATCAAG
>JAGHTD010000164.1 GCA_018065475.1 Candidatus Colimorpha enterica | reverse complement strand
CTCCTGTGCAAGACGGAGGAAGAACTGCAAAGCAAGCTCGGCCGGCCGAAGGTACTTGCCGGAGAGGGCGAAAAATATAAAGGAAAGCTGAACACGGCGGAAAACATCGTCGCCTTCTTCAAGATTGAGGAAGAGGCGCTGATCATCGGCGGTATCGCCGGGAACTACGCCGAGCTTGCCGTAGAGACGGACTACTACGACACTGCGGCGCAGAAAAGGGCGGCAAAGGTGAACGACGTCATAAACGACTTCTTCTCCCGCGTGTCCTTCTCGGATATTGAGATCGCCTCCCAAAGCGACGAAACGCTTGACCGTGCGGCGGAGCTCTATCCCGCCGTCGCCTGCCGTATAAAGGAGATAAAGCGCAGAAAGCCCCACATGCTCTCCCCGGAGACCGAAAAGGTGCTTTCCTCGCTCAGCGAGAGCTTCGACGCCCCTTATTCCTTCTACAACAACGCAAAGCTCGCCGACATGGTCTTCCCCGACTTTGAGGCGAACGGAAAGACCTATCCTCTCGGCTACTCGCTCTATGAGGACAAGTACGAATACGAGCCCGACACCGAGGTGAGAAGGAACGCATACCGCGCCTTCTACGACAAGATCGCGCAGTATAAGAACTCGACGGCTGCCGCCTACAACTCCTACGTCCGCACGCAGAAGAAAATGGGCGAGATACGCGGGTTTGACAGCATCTTCGGCGACGATCTCTATTACGACGGGATCACCGAGGAAGCGTATAACCTCCATATAGACACGATAATGGAAAAGCTCGCTCCTCACATGAGGAAATACGCGGAGCTTATAAAGAAGATATACGGGCTTGACAGGATGACCTACGCCGACCTCAAGCTCCCGATCGATCCGGACTACTCCCCCGACGTCACTATCCCCGAGGCGAAGAAGATCATCTCCGAAGGGCTTTCGCTCCTCGGCGAGGACTACGTGAAGATGATAAACGAGGCGTTCGACGACCGTTGGTTCGACTTCGCGCAGAATCAGGGCAAATGCACCGGCGGATTCTGCTCCTCCCCTTACGGAGCCAACACCTTCATCCTTATGAGCTGGTGCGGAAAGATGTCCGACGTATTCACGGCGGCGCACGAGCTTGGCCACGCCGGCCACTTCCGCCTCTGCAACGGGGCACAGTCGGTATTCGACGTTGACGTTCCCCGCTACTTCGTGGAGGCACCCTCGACGATGAACGAGGTGCTCCTCTCCCACAGCATGCTGAAAAACAGCACCGATAAGCGTTTCAGACGCTGGGTGCTGTCGAATATGGTCTCAAACACCTATTACCACAACTTCGTCACCCACTTCCTCGAAGCGTATTATCAGCGTGAGGTCTATCGCCTCGCCGAAAAGGGCGAGAGCGTCGATGCCGAAACGCTGTCGGGAATATTCCGTGAGACGCTTGCAAAGTTCTGGGGCGACACGGTCGAGCTGACCGAGGGCGCGGAGCTGACCTGGATGAGACAGCCGCACTACTATATGGGGCTTTACTCCTACACTTACAGTGCGGGACTGTCGATAGCGACGCAGATGGCGAAGCGTATCGAAAAGGAAGGCGCGCAGGCGGTCGAGGACTGGAAGAAGGTCCTCTCGGCGGGCTCAACGCTCCCTCCCGCAGGGCTTGCGAAGCTCGGCGGTATCGACGTCACCGACGTTAGGACGCTTGAGGACACGGTGGAGACGATCGGCGGCTATATAGACGAGATCATCTCGCTCACCGAAGAACTTGAAAATGAATAAGATGTTTCTGCACGCGGGGAACAACTTTTCCCTGCGCTCGAAGGATATTATCGGGATCTTCGATACCGATACCTCGACGGAAAACGAAATAACGAAAAACTTCCTCCGCCGCGCGGAAAAGGAAGGACGCGCCGAGATGGTGATAGAGGAGCTCCCCAAGAGCTTCATAGTCACCTCCGACAACTCGGTATATTACGCGCAGGTGAGCGTGCAGACGCTCATCGGCAGGACGGATGAAAACAGGACGGAAAACAATGGACGAAATTGATCAGATGAACTTAAAAAGCGAAGAATACAACGAGAACGACATAACGGTGCTCGAAGGCCTTGAAGCGGTCAGAACGCGCCCCGGTATGTATATAGGAAGCACCTCCGAGAGAGGTCTTCATCACCTCGTTTACGAGATCGTGGACAACTCTATCGACGAGGCGCTCGCCGGCTACTGCACGGAGGTCAACGTCATCCTTCACGAGGACGGCTCCTGCTCCGTAAGGGATAACGGACGAGGCATACCCACGGGTATCAAGGAAGAGCTCGGCAAGCCGACCCCCGAGGTCGTCTTCACCGTCCTTCACGCCGGAGGAAAGTTCGGCGGCAAGGGCTACAAGGTATCGGGCGGTCTGCACGGCGTCGGCTCCTCGGTCGTAAACGGCCTCAGCGAGTGGTTCTACTACGAGGACGCGCGCGACGGCTTCAAATATTGTCAGAAATTCGTCAGAGGCAAGAACGCCGAGGGCGACGAGGGCAAATACACCTGCATGGGTGAAACCGACGAGCACGGCCTCTACGTGCGTTTCAAGCCCGACGCGGAGATATTCAGGGTGACTACGGTCTTCGACTGGAAGACGCTCCTCCGCCGTCTCAGAGAGCAGGCGTTCCTCAATGCGGGAGTGAAGATCGTCTTCACCGACGAGAGACACCTCCCCGATCAGAATCCCGAGACGGTCACCGAGACCCTCCACTACGAGGGCGGTATCAGAGAGTACGTCAGCTACCTCAACACGGCGAACCACAACGCCCCGCTCTTCGATAAGCTCATCAACATCTCAAGCGTCAAGGACTTCACCGGCTGCGAGATAGCGATGAACTGGACTGACAGCTACGACACCATCATGATGTCCTACGCCAACAACATCGTGACGCCCGACGGCGGTATGCACGTTGACGGCTTCCAGAGGGCGGTCACGAAGGTCATAAACGAGTACGGCCTCAAGCTCAAAATGCTGAAAGAGAGCGACAAGAAGCTCACCTTCGCCGACTGTGCGGAGGGAATGACGGCCGTCATCTCCGTCGAGCTTCAGAACGCCGAGTTTGAAGGTCAGACGAAGGGACGTCTCGGAAACGAGGAGATGAGGAACTTCGTCAACAAGGCGGTCTATGAGAAGTTCTCCGAGTTCATGGAGGAGAACGGCGCGATAGCCCGCATAATCCTCGACAAGGCGACGACCGCGCAGAGGGCAAGAGAGGCGGCGAAGAACGCCCGCGAAAGCACGAGAAGAAAGAGCGTCCTCGAGGGTTCGTCCCTCCCCGGAAAGCTCGTTGACTGTGCCGAAAAGAACGTTGCGCTCACCGAGGTCTATCTTGTGGAGGGAGACTCCGCAGGAGGTTCCGCAAAGGACGGACGCGATCCCCGCTTCCAGGCGATCCTTCCGCTCCGAGGCAAGGTGCTCAACGTCGAAAAGGTGCGCCCCGACAAGGTTTACGGCAATATGTCGCTCACGCCTATAATCCAGGCACTCGGCTGCGGTATCGGCGACGAGTTCAACATCGAAAAGCTCCGCTACGGCAAGATCATAATCATGGCGGATGCCGACGTTGACGGCTCGCATATCAGAATACTGCTCCTCACCTTCTTCTACCGTCACATGAGACAGCTCCTTGAAGACGGCCACGTCTATCTTGCACAGCCGCCGCTCTACTGCGTAAAGAGAGCGTCGGGCAAGGGTGAGATGTACTACGCCTTCACCGACGAGGAGAGGGACTTCTACATTCAGAAAATGGGCGGCGGAAACGGCATCAGAGCAGACAGATACAAAGGTCTCGGTGAAATGGACGCGAAGGAGCTCTTCACGACCACGATGGACCCCGCAACACGTACGATAAAGCGCGTTGACGTCACCGACGCCGAGATGTGCTCCGAAATGCTCTCACTCCTCATGGGTACCGACGTCCCCTCGAGAAAGAAGTATATCGAGGAGAACGCGAGGTTTGCGGAGTATTTGGATGTATAAAATTATAATCCGACGTTTGATATTGAATATTATAGCTTGAAAGTTCTTAGCTTCCTTCTTTCAAGAAGGAAGAAAACGGTGAAAAAATGGCAAGAAAAGAAGACAAAATAATTGACTACGAATATCCGGATCAGAAAATAGTTGATATCGGAATGGAAAAGGAGATACAGACGTCGTTCATCCAATATGCGATGAGCGTCATCGTTTCCCGTGCGCTCCCCGACGTAAGGGACGGTATGAAGCCCGGACAGAGGCGTATCCTTTACGCAATGTACGAGGATCACCTCACGCACGACAACCCTTTCAGAAAGTCGGCGACGACGGTCGGTAACGTCCTCGGACGTTATCATCCGCACGGCGACGCGGCGGTTTACGGCTCACTGGTCAGAATGGCGCAGTGGTTCTCCTACCGTTATCCGCTTGTAGAGGGACACGGCAACTTCGGTACCATCGACGGCGACGAGGCAGCGGCATACCGTTACACCGAGGCGCGTCTCAGCCGTCTCTCCGAGGAGATGATGGCGGACATCGACAAGGACGTCGTAAAGATGGACCGCAACTTCGACAACACACGCGACGAGCCGTCGGTTCTTCCGTCAAGGTTCCCCAACCTGCTCGTAAACGGCGCGGTAGGTATCGCTGTCGGTATGGCGACGAACATTCCTCCCCACAACCTCGGCGAGGTCATCGACGGAACGCTTTTCCGTATCGACAACCCCGACTGCACCGTTCCCCAGCTTATGGAGTACATCAAGGGCCCCGACTTCCCGACGGGAGGCACTATCTACGGCAAGAACGGTATTCTTGAAGCATATACGACCGGTCAGGGCAAGGTTATGGTCCGTTCCACGGCGACGATCGACGACGAAAAGCACAGAATAACGATCACCGACGTCCCCTATATGCTCAACAAGTCGGTGCTTGTGGAAAACATCGCCGACCTCGTCAAGGACAAGAAGATCGAGGGCATCACCGATATGACCGACCTTTCGAGCGGAGAGGGCGGCGTACGCATAGTCATCGACTACCGCAAGGACGCAAACGGCGAGGTCATCTTAAACAAGCTCTACAAGATGTCCCGTCTTCAGGACACCTGCTCCGTCAATATGCTTGCGATCGTAAACGGCGAGCCGAAGGTGCTCTCTCTCCCGCAGGTGCTCGACTACTACATCGACCACCAGAAGGAAGTCGTCACCAGACGCACCGAATACAACCTCAAAAAGGCGCAGGCAAGAGCGCACATCCTCGAGGGCTACCTCATCGCCCTTGACCACATCGACGAGATCGTTCAGATAATGAAGACATCCCCCTCGATAGTCGAGGCAAAGGAAACGCTCTGCGACAGATACGGCCTTTCCGACGCTCAGGCACAGGCGATCGTCGATATGACGCTCGGCAAGCTCACCGGACTTGAAAGACAGAAGACGGAGAACGAGCTGAACAAGCTCCTCGAGCTCATCGCAGACTACAAGGACATCCTTGCGCACGAGGAAAGGGTAAAAGAGATCGTCAAGACCGAGCTCACCGACATAAAGAACAGATATTCCGACGACAGAAAGACGGCGATCGTCGCCGCCGAGAAGGAGATCGTTTACGAGGACCTCATCGAGCGTCACACGGCGGTCATCACCCTCACCAAGGACGGATATATCAAGCGCATACCCTCCGACACCTACTCCGCACAGCGCAGAGGAGGAAAGGGCATCATCGGTATGCAGACGAAGGAGGACGACATCGTCGATACGATGGTCGCCGTGGGTTCGCACTCCTACCTCCTTCTCTTCACCAACAGGGGAATGGTACACCACCTGAAAGCGTATATGATCCCCGAGGCGAGCCGTACCGCAAAGGGAACCTACTCCCACAACGTGATAGAGATGGAGGAGAACGAGAAGATCACCGCGATGATCTCCCTCTCGTCCTTCGACGACGACAGGACGCTCACGATGGTCACCCGCAACGGTATCGTTAAGAGATGTAAGGTCTCCGACTTCGAGTATCAGCGCAAGGCGGGCAAGAGAGCCATCAACTTCAAGGAAGAGACCGATGAGCTCATCTACGCAGGGCTCGTGGGCGACGAGGACGAGCTTGTCTTTGCCACCACGGACGGCTCCGCGCTTCGTTTCAAGGCGTCGCTCGTCAGAGTTATGGGACGTGCGGCTTCGGGCGTAAGAGCTATGAAGTTCCGTTCACCCGAGGACTATATTGCGGGCGTCACCGTCGTTTCGGAGGGCAGAGAGCTTCTGACCGTCACCGAAAACGGCTTCGGCAAGAGAACGTCGTTTGAAGAGTTCAACGCCCACGGCAGAGGCGGTATGGGTATGAG
>JAGHTD010000320.1 GCA_018065475.1 Candidatus Colimorpha enterica | reverse complement strand
CAGACTTGAACAGGGGAGCCCGAAGGAACTGATAAAAGATTTATACACCGCGGCGTGCTGTGGGATCGACAAACGCGTTTACGTAGAAAACGGCGATCTTCCGCTGTTTGAAAAATATGACGGCAACGTCCCTCCGTCCCTGCTTCGCAAAGCGTACGCTGAGGACAGACTTGAAAACGTGGATGTCGAAAAGAGAATAATGGAGATCGTAAATGAGTTCGGTCAGCATTGACGAAATACTGTCGTCAGCGGATTCTTATTATTCCGAAAACGATGTTATGTCGGCAGGGATATTTCTCGAGGCATCGCTCGATATGTGTGAAAGCGGAGAGACCTTCAAAAGAGCGGTGATAATAAACGAGCTTCTCGGCGTTTACAGAAAGCTCGGCGAAAGAGACAAAGCCCTTTTGTGCGTAAGTGAAGCCGATAAGTTCAGATCGTCGGAGCTCAATACCAACATGAAAGCTTCTTTGCTTCTCAACTCGGCGACGGTATTCAGCAACTTTTCGGAGTATGATAAGGCGATCGCTTATTATAAGGAAGCCGAAAAAATATATGATTCAATGACTTACTGCGAACCGGAGAAAATCAGTGCGCTCTGCAATAACCTCGGATACGCATATTTCGGAGACGGTCAGTACGGTATGTCCGAGGAATACTATTATAAGGCAGTCGGATATGCAGAGAGGACGCCGAAGAGGGAAATCCTCAAGGCGTTGACTTATCTGAATCTTGCCGACCTGTACGATGCAAGGGGAGACGGAGAAAAAGTGCGTCTTATGCTTTCGGAGTCAAAAAAGCTTCTCGAAAAATGTGAAAAGCGTGACGGCGAATACGCCTACGCCTGTCTGAAAGCTTCGTCGGTATTCAGTCACTACGGTGATAAGGACTACGGAAAAGCACTTGAAGAAAGATCGGAAGAGATATATGAAGGGTTTAGAACTATCCGAAAAATATTATAACGAGTACGGCCGCCGTATGTTCGACGATTTCCCCGGGCTTGAGGGCAAAATATCCGTCGGACTTGTCGGGAGCGGATCGGAGTGCTTCGGGTTTGACGACAGCGTTTCCCGCGATCACGATTTTGAGCCGGGTTTTACCGTATTCATCCCCGATGAATCCGTCGTTGACAGAAAGACGGCGTTTGCGCTCGAACGTGCGTATTCAAAGCTCCCGTCGGAGTTTATGGGATATGAAAGATCGCCCGACGGCCCCGTCTGAGGGCAGAGAAAAGGGATAATACGCCTCGGCGATTTTCTTCTCGAAAAGACCGGCAGTAGCGACGGTGTGCTTTCTCCCGACGACTATTTCTTCGTTCCGGAATACTCGCTTGCCGAGGCGGTGAACGGGAAACTGTTTCGCGATGACGGCGGTATGTTCGGCAGTATTCGCGAAAGAATATCCGATGTTCCCCGTGACGTATTGCTTAAAAAGATCGCCGGAAACCTATTTGAAATGCATCAATCCGGCGTATATAATTTCAAGCGCTGTATTTCACACGGTGAGGCAGGTGCTTCGGTCCTTGCGATAAACAGATTTGTCACTTCGACTGTCGCCGTGATCTTCAATATCAACCGTAAGTTCAGCCCTTATTATAAATGGCAGTTCAGAGCGTTGAGGGAGCTGTCTGTTCTCGGCGATCTTTCCGACGTGCTTGAATATATCGTTACGTTGGGATCGACCGAAAAAGATGTTGAGCTGAAATCGAGCGTCGTTGACAGCGTTTCGGATGTAATCGTAAATAAACTGCGCGACGAAGGTTTTTGCGACGCCGTCGGCGGAGGTCTTATCGACGCCGCGTATTCGGTAAACAAAAAAATAACCGATCCCGTAATACGGAATCGGTCGATTATGTATGCGGTTCACTGATCGTTCATCGAGTTAAGCAGTCTTTCGTTGAACTCCTTAGCGGTGTCGTAGCCCATCTTCTTCTGACGGTTGTTCATTGCGGCGACCTCTATGATGATCGCGAGGTTACGTCCCGGTCTTACGGGGATCAGCGTCGTGGGGATGTTTATACCCATGATCTCGGTATATTCCTGGTCGAGCCCGAAGCGGTCGTACATTTTTCCTTCCTCCCAGGGCTCGAGCTTTATGATCATATCTATCTTTTCGGTGTCCTTTACGGCTCCCATACCGAATATGCGTTTTACGTCAACAATACCGATACCGCGTAGCTCGACGTAGTGGCGTATGATCTCGGGAGAGGAACCGACGAGAGATATCGCCGAGACCTTCTTGATCTCGACTGCGTCGTCGGCGATGAGGCGGTGGCCTCTCTTTACAAGCTCTATTGCTGTTTCGCTCTTGCCTATACCGCTGTCACCGAGGATAAGTATTCCTTCGCCGTAAACCTCGACGAGAACGCCGTGGCGCGTGATACGGGGAGCGAGATTGACGGAAAGATAAGCGATCAGCGCACTGCTGAACTCCGACGTTCTTCTCGAAGTTCTCAGCAGGGGAGTGTCGTACTTTTCCGCTTCGTCAAGGACGATCTGCGGTATTTCGAGGGACGTAGTGTAGATGATCGCGACGGGCTTCGTCGAGAACATTTTTTCAAGATTGTTAACGAGATCGTCGTTCAGATTTTTTCTGATATATTCCGCTTCGCTGAGTCCGATTATCTGTATTCTTCCGGGGTCGAAGAAATCAAAAAATCCCGAGAGGACAAGCCCCGGTCTGTTGATCTCGTTTCTTGAGATCACGATATTTCTGTCAACCTTGTCGTTGATTATTTCAAGACCGAACTCGTCGATTATCTGACCGAGCTTGATCGAATATACTTTTCCGTTTTCGTCCATATTATTACTCCTTTCGGCTCCTTCATATTTTATCACAAAAGAATATTTTTTTCAATAGGTTAAAAGAAAAATGGATAAATGCTTTCTTTGTCCCCGCAGATGCGGAGTGTCGAGAAAAGAGAATAACTACGGTTTCTGCCGTTCGGGACTTGACGTACGCGTGGCGAGGATCGCGCCTCATTACTGGGAAGAGCCCTGTATCTGCGGCGAAAACGGATCAGGCACGGTGTTTTTCGTCGGGTGCAATCTCCGCTGTTCTTACTGTCAGAACGGTCTTATCTCCGGCGGAGGCGATATAGGGAAGGTCTTTTCAGCTTCCGAACTCGCAGACGAATATATGAAACTGCAGGATATGGGAGTATCCAACGTCAATTTCGTTACGCCGACACATTATTCATATATCATTCCCGAATCTCTCGATATTGCGTGGGAGAAGGGGCTTTATCTTCCCGCGGTTTATAACTGCGGCGGCTATGAGAGCGTCGAGACGCTGAAAGCTCTTTCCGGATATATTTCGGTCTATCTCCCCGACTTCAAATATCTGTCACCGGAAATGTCCAAAAGGTATTCCTCGGCACCCGACTACCCGGATGTCGCAAAAAAAGCGCTTGCCGAAATGGTGCGTCAGCGCGAAAACGTCTATACGGCTGACGGTATGCTGAAAAAAGGCGTAATCGTCCGCCATCTCGTCCTCCCGGGATATACGGAAGAATCGAAAAAGGTGCTTGATTATCTTCACGGAGAATACGGAGACGATATTATCATCAGTATAATGGGACAATATACTCCGTTTGAGGGCTGTCCCGATGAACTGTCGAGAAAGCTGAGCGACGCCGAATACGATGATATAGTCGATTATGCGCTGAAGATCGGTATCTCTAACGCCTATATCCAAAGCACCGAATCCGCATCCGAGAGCTTCGTTCCCAAGTGGGACTTTATCGAGTAAAGAAAAAACCGTCTGTATTCAGACGGCTTTAACGATTATTTGTTGAAAAGACCCTTGACCTTTGAAAGGATGCCCTTTGCGTCGTCGATGTTGACCTTTGCCTTTACGCCTTCAACGATCTTGCCGAGCGTGTCGCTGCTGAGATCCTTTACGACGGATTCTCCGAGGAGCTTCTTAACGGTCGCGAGGGGATCTTTCTTGAAGTTCTCAAGAAGGGACTTGTCGCCCGTGATCTTTTTTACGAGTTTTGTTATTTCATTTTTAATATCCATTACAATATCCTCCTGTGTTTTCATTTATTATAATTC
>JAGHTD010000276.1 GCA_018065475.1 Candidatus Colimorpha enterica | reverse complement strand
ATCTTACAATCCTCTGACACAGACGTTGGGGTTGATTTTTTTCAGTTCCTCAACAATAACGGTGAGCTCCGACGGAAGATAACCCTCAATAGTCCTGTCCATCACCTTTTCGGAGTCACGGTATGCCTGGATGTAGTATTTTGAATCGTGGCCGATCATATCGAGAATACCCTTGAGGTCTTCTATGGTGTGGAGCGTCTTGCAGGTAGTGGTGCGGAACTCGTGGTCGATATGAGACGAACGGAGTATTTCAATGCTTTTAAGCACGTTTGAAATGTCAAAGTTCTCTCTCCCGATCGTGAGACCGTATTTTTCCTTCGAGTTCTTGACGTCCATAGCGACGTAGTCACAGAGACCGTTGTCAATGATGTATTTCAGCTCGTTGGGGAAAGTGCCGTTTGTATCAATTTTTACAAGATAGCCGAGTGATTTGATCTTTGAGATGAACTCCGGCAGATCCTTCATAAGCATGGGTTCGCCGCCTGTCACGCAGACACCGGCGATTATTCCCTTACGCTTTGAAAGATAATCAAACACCACCTGCTCGTCGATCTGCGGATATTCATTGAAATACTTTACGAGATCGGAGTTATGGCAGTATTGACAGCGCATATTGCACCCGCCGGTAAAAACCGTGCAGGCGGTATGACCGGGAAAATCGAGAAGCGTAAGCTTCTGAAAACCTCTGATATCCATAAAATACCTCAGTTAAGCGGGAGATATTCCTCGCGGAGTATCGTGTTGATTTTCTCAAGATTAGGCATGATGACAGATTTCTTGCCGACTCTTGCCTGCGAATAGGTCTTCTTTGCGGGAATATAATACGTGTCTATATCGTTGCCGAAAAACTTGTAGAGATTGAATACAAGAGAATAAATATCCATATCCGACATATCGGTGAACATAAGAGGAAGGATCTCTTTGAGCAGTTCGTTGAGCTTGCTGAGACTTGAGCCTTTGATCTTATTGTAAACGGTCATAAGCACCTTTCTCTGTCTGTTGGTCCTTCCGAAATCGCTGTCAACGTGTCTTATTCTTGCATAAGAGAGCGCCTGCGCGCCGTTAAGTGTGTTCATACCGGGGACGGTTTTACTTACGTGATGAGTTTCGGCTTCCGTCAGTTCGATATCAATGCCGCCGAGAATGTCTATTATCTTTTCAAAGCCCTGGAAGTTGACGCCGAAGCCGTAGTCGATATGTATTCCGAAATTGACGTAGAAAGTCTCGTAAAGAAGCGGGAAGCCGCCTATGACGAATGGAACGTTGAGACGGTTGCTCGTATAGCCGCCCGGAATGGTGACGAACGTATCACGGAGGAAGGAGATCATGGAGATCTTTCCCGTCTTGGGGTTGATGCTGATGAGGATCATGCTGTCGGTACGTGAACGTACGTTGGGCTTATAGTTGTAGCCATCCTGACCCACGAGGAGAATATTGATAAGTCCTTCGTCCTTGATCGGCTCGACGAGACAGCCGTCGTCCTTCGGCTCGAGGGGCTTGGCGGTCGTTTCGGTATCATCCGGCTCGGTATCTTCGGCGGTATCGTCCGGGTCTTCCGTATCAAAGATCTCGGTATCGTCAAAATCATCGGTTTCGTCGGAAAAATCGGTGTCGTCATCGATCATCGATTCCCATGCCTCGGGAGGGATAACGCTTACATCGCTCGGTTTGACACGGCGGATCATCCCGAGATAGTGGTTTGCGACTATCATAATACCGAGAATGAGGAGAAGAACGATACATACGATGATGAGGACTACCCTCATCCAGATCTTTTTCTTCTTTACCGGTTTTTCTTCGTTGATTATATTTTCATTTTCTTCCATGGTTTTATCCTTTTTCAGTAATTATCCGAAAGTCAGCTTCCGTAACTGTATCCGTAACCGTAACCGTACGAACCGCTGCCCGAACCCGATCTCTTTGCGGCGTTGAGTATCGCGCAGAGGCGGACGGAATCGGATTCTCCGATCTTGGTAAGCGAATCGTATATCTCGCCGATAACGGCATAGTCCTGCTTGATGACGTAAATATATCCGCCGACATATTTTGAAATGATGACCGAATCGGCGGCGACACTCACGGGAGGCGTATCGACGATTACGATATCGTAGAGCTGTTCAGCCGTATGAATGATCGCTTTGAGCGAGTTTGCGGAGCAAAGCTCGGATGCGTCCTTATTGTAATTGAGATCGGCAAGCACGTCAAGATTGTTTGCGATGTTGATAATCGCCGAGGAAAGCTGGACGCTGCCTCTCAGCACGTCTGAAAACGAGCTTGTTGTCGAAGTTACTCCGAGAGTGGAGAGAATGGAAGGATTGCGAAGGTCACAGTCGATTATAATGACCTTTTTGCCGTGACGGCACATCGAAAGCGCAAGGTTGAGCGCAACGGTCGTCTTTCCTTCCGAAGGACGTGTCGAAGTGATCATAATGCTGTTTATGCCCTCTTTCTTGGCATAATGCTCGACGTTGATCCTCATCTGACCTACGGCGTTGTAGAATGATTTGTTTATCGACTTGTTGCTTATGCAGAGCGCAGACTCGCCCTGATTTTTGCCGATTTTTACTGCCGGGATCGCAAGAACGTTGTTGATCTTAAGATCGTAACGGATATCGTCCTTATGGAGGACGGTGGGGTTGAGCATAGACGAGATGAGAATGATCGCGAGTATAAGCGCAAGCCCGACGAGAGCCCATTTGATTATCGGTCTTACGACGTTAAGCTGGTTTATCGGATTGACGGGAACGACCGGGGCTATGACCATATTAAGATTGGTCTCTCCGACTACGTTTGCGGTGGCTTCCGGATAGATCTCGACTGCAGCGCAGAGGATATCGTATGCGTCCCGGGGATCGCTTGAAGTAACGGAAACGGTAAGAAGGTTTGTTCCGCTGACGACGGACGAGGAAAGAGAACCGTTTATCCTGTCTGTACCGAGTTTTTCGCGTATCCTTGCAACGAAATCGGTAGATGAAAGGATATAAGGAAAGGATACGGCAAGCTGATTTGCCGTCTGCTTCTCGTAATACTTCGTCATTTCGTCAAGCTCTATTGTATAGCTTGCCTGCGCCCTGTAGATCGGAGAATATGAAAGCGATGTTTTCAGACCGCCGAGAACTCCGAAAAGAGCAGTAATGAGAATAACGAAGAACCAAAGGCGTTTAAGCCGTTTAAGAAAGGCGTGGAGCACGTTGTCGATCTTGAGATCGATCTTCTGCTGCTGTCCCGAATGCTCACTCATCAGTATCGCCCTCCTCGTCGAATTTCTTGTAATTCCCGTAATATTTGCCGTAGTAATAGTTGCCGTAATATCCGCCGGAACGGGATCTTCTCGTTGACAGTTCTCTGTTGTAGATACAGCCGAGAAGAACGGCCTTACCTTCATTGAGAGTTGAAACCGACTCGGATATCTCTTCCTCGGTCGCGTAATGTTCCCTTACTACGAGAGCGGAAGCGTTTGCACATTCACAGATCTCCGCCGCGTCGGCGAATATCGAAACGGGGGGAGTATCAATGATAATAAAGTCAACCGTTTTTTTCAGATTGTTTATCAGTCTCTTTACCTGATTTATCGGGAACTCTTTGTATTTCTTCCCTACGCCCACATCAAAGAATACGGCAAGACCGTTTTTGTCAAACGAAATGTCGTCAACGGTGAGCTCCGTGCGGGAAAGGAAGGTGCTGAGACGGTTATAGCCGTCGGGGTTGTTGAAAAATAGATTCTGGCTTGAATTGTAAATATCGAGATCGACGAGAGCCACCTTTTTGCCTGTCTTGACTATTGATGAAGCGACCGAAGCCGAGACCGTCGATTTTCCTTCGTTTGCAAGCGTGGAGGTGATGACAACGGAGTAACCCGTTCTGTTTGCCGAGGAAAGGATCTTTGCTCTCACGTTGTAGATTGCCTCAACGTAAGCGTTTGAGCTTGCGCCGAGAAGAACGGCGTTCTTCTGCTTTTTCGCCTTTCTCTTAATCCATCCGCGGAGACCGCCGCTGCCGCCCTCGTTGGGAAGCGATTCGATGAGAGGAGCGTTGATCTTTGAACTGAGTTGCGCCGAGCTGTTGATGACCTTCTTTGAAAGGGAGAGATAAGCAAAGATGAGGCAAGAAATAACGAGAGCGTATACAAAAATCTCTTTTGCGAATGAAGATGCACCAGATTCGTTTGAGCATACGAGCGGAACCCTCGCCGGGCTGAGGAGCGTAAGCGTTGCCTCGTTTGCAACTCTGTCGAGGATAACGGGATAACATTCGCAGATATATTTCAGATACAGGAAGGAACTGCGAGGATCGGGCGCAGTTGTGCGTATCTCGATGATATTGGTACCGTCGATGATCTTAGTCGTAAGCTCGCCGGGGATCCTATCCCATCCCGTCCTGTCAAGGATAATGCGTGAAAGCTCGTCGGAATGAAGGACCGTCTCATAGACCGAGGCGAGGTTCTGCATCTGAACGAGGTTGTTATACGGATTGGAGCCGCTCTCTCTCGACTTTACGGCATAGGTGACGTTTGTCCTGTACTCGGGAACGAACGTGACCTCTTTATAGATATACGCCGCGAAGGAGCAAACG
>JAGHTD010000021.1 GCA_018065475.1 Candidatus Colimorpha enterica | reverse complement strand
CTTCAGAGCTTCTATATCCTGAGAGACGGTTCCGCCTTTAAGATCACGACGGGAAGGTACGATCCCCCGTTCTCCGAAAACTACGACGGTATCGGCGTCATTCCCGATATCGAAGAGGAGCTTTCGGAAGAAGCTCAAAATATTAACTTCTACAAACTCACAGACGAAAACGATAATCAGCTGATCAAAGCAGCCGAAAGTATCAAAAACATGCAGTAAGGAGACTGTCAAGTCATGGCAAAAGAAATTAACGTTACAGAAGAAGGGCTCAAAAAGCTTCAGGAACAGCTCGAATATCTCAAGGGCGACAAAAGAAAAGAGATAGTCGAGCAGATAAGAGTTGCGCTTTCATTCGGCGATCTTTCCGAAAACAGCGAGTACGACGAGGCCAAGAACGCTCAGGCCGAAAACGAAGACAAGATCCGCGAGATCGAAGAACAGCTGAAAAACGTGAAGGTCATCTCCGACGACGAGATCGACACAAATACGGTCAGCGTCGGCACGAAAGTCCTCGTCCATTACGTTGACGACGGCGACGACCACGACGGAGACGAAAATCTCACGATCGTCGGCTCGACCGAAAGCAGCGTCGCCGAGGGCAAGATCTCGGACGAATCACCTATCGGCAAGGCACTTGTAGGCGCAAAAGCGGGCTGTATCGTGACCGTAAACGCTCCCAACGGGGATTATGAAATAGAGATCGTCAGCATTTCTAAATAAGGGTGAATAAAATGGCAAATGAAAACAACGTTCAGGAGCAGGAATTAAGCCAGCTCCTTCAGGTCCGCCGCGACAAGCTCGCAGAGCTTCAGTCGGCGGGAAAGGACCCCTTCCGTATCACAAAATATGACGTCACCGCTCACAGCGCGGACGTAAAGGATGACTTCGACAGCTTCGAGGGCAAGACCGTTACAGTTGCCGGAAGAATGATGTCAAAGAGGATCATGGGCAAAGCGTCCTTCTGCAACGTCCAGGATCTCAAGGGCAACATTCAGGTTTACGTCGCACGCGACAGCATAGGCGAAGAACCCTACGCCGATTTCAAGAAGCTCGACGTCGGCGACATCATCGGCGTTACCGGAGCCGTGTTCAAGACCAAGACGGGTGAGACCTCCATCCACGCCGAAAACGTCACCCTGCTCTCCAAGAGCCTTCAGATCCTCCCCGAGAAGTTCCACGGCCTTACAAACACCGATCTGAGATACAGACAGAGATACGTCGATCTTATCATGAACAGCGACTCCAAGGAGACCTTCATCAAGAGATCGAAGATGATCTCCGCGATTAGAAAGTTCCTTGACAACGAGGGCTTCATGGAGGTCGAAACGCCTATACTCGTTTCAAACGCGGGCGGAGCGTCGGCAAGACCTTTCGAGACGCATTTCAACGCCCTCGACGAGTATCTCTGACTCCGCATTTCCCTTGAGCTCTACCTCAAGCGCCTCATCGTCGGCGGACTTGAAAGAGTATTCGAGATCGGACGCGTATTCAGAAACGAAGGCCTCGACACCCGCCACAACCCAGAGTTCACGCTCATGGAGCTCTATCAGGCGTACACCGACTACAACGGAATGATGGACCTCACCGAGAGAAAGTTCAGTTCGGTAGCCGAGACAGTCTGCGGCACCACTCAGGTCAAATACGGCGAGAACATCATCGACCTCGGCAA
>JAGHTD010000262.1 GCA_018065475.1 Candidatus Colimorpha enterica | reverse complement strand
ATTCCAACACGATCGGATCGTATATGAACATTCCCTACGCTATGAAGCTGATCACCACTCTCGCCGAGAAGGAGAACACGATCACCGCCGCAGACAAGACTCTTTCGGTCGAGGCGCTTCAGGTGACGTCCTCCGCTTCACAGCTCTGGGGCATAATCATAATCGGTGTCGTTCCGCTTGCCGTACTCGCCATCGGCTTCATAGTATGGCGCCGCAGACTGACACGATGAAAGGATAGATAAATGAAAAGAGCAAAAACTCTTTTATTCCTTGCGGGTCTTCTGATCCTTGCAACAGTCGCATACGTCGTCACGTCTTCTCTTAATAAGAAGGAGAACGAGCCCGACGAAACCGAAAGCACCGAGATCACCGTGACCGATTACGATACGTCGGCGGTCTCAAACGTCACATACAGCATTTCCGATTCTGATTCAAACGTCTCGATTGACTGCGGAAAAGACGGCTATTCCTACGCTTCGGATCCCGCCTTCCCTCTCGATCAGTCAAAGGCGTCCCTGCTCGTCAGCTCCGCGCTGTCGATCACCGCAAGCGGTGAAATAAAGAATCCCGACGCTCTTGACGAATACGGTCTCACCGAGCCGAAAAAGCATATCGAAATCACGCTAAACAGCGGCGAGAAAAAGACGGTCTCGATAGGTGACTACAACAAATATTCCGACTTCTATTACGCGGCGATAAGCGGAAGCGACAGCGTATATTACGTCAGCGAGGATTACGTCGATCTTTTCAACCTGTCGTTGAACGAGCTTATCGTCAACGACGTGAACGACGAGCCCGACGACGGTATCGACGCGGTAACGTCAATAGTGATCGAAACAGAAGGAAAAACCGTAAAATACGTCTTTGTCCCCGAGGTCCCCGAAGAATACGAGGATGAAACAGTCGTAAAGGAAGCGATCCCCGCACATTGGGTAAGATACGATAATGAGGAGCTCGTTTCCGCCGAAGCTGACGATGAAGCCAAAAAGGCATACGGTCAGATATTCTCCCTCAAGACCGACTGGATCGAATACAACGTGACGGATTGGGGTAAACGGAGTGAATACGGTCTGAACCCTCCCGTCATAACCGCCACCGTCAACTACACCGAAAAGGTGACTGTCGCAGGCGGCGAGAGCTCCACTTCCATCGAAACCACGGTTGAAAAGTCTGCTTCCGTCCATATCGGAAACGTACAGCAGACGGAAGACACCGAGGGTGCCGCCGACAGGTATTTCAGAGTAGGAAACGGAAAGATCGTCTATTCCGTCAGCGAAGATGACATTGATATGCTGATCATAGGAGCGGAAGAATAAAATGTACGAACTGATAAAAGTCACGGACAAATGCTATTATATGGACTGTCCTTCTAAGGTCGGATTTTACAAAACGTCCGAAAACGAGGTCTGCCTCATCGACTCCGGAAGCGACAAGGACGCGGCAAAAAAGGTCCTCCGCCACATTGAGGCGAACGGCTGGAAGCTGAAAGCCATATACTGCACACATTCACACGCCGACCACATCGGCGGAAATCAATATCTTCAGACGCAGACCGGATGTGAGATCTACGCCGCGGAGATCGAAAAGGCATACACAGAGTTTCCTATACTCGAACCTACTACCCTCTTCGGCTCATTTCCTCCCGAGGGACTGAAAAACAAGTTCCTTCTCGCAAAGGAATCGGTCGTGAAACCGCTGACAGACGACCTGCTTCCCGAAGGGCTTGAAATGGTACCTCTTCACGGGCACACTCAGGATATGGTCGGTTACAGATCCGACGACGGGGTGATATTCCTCGGCGACTGCCTTGCGTCCGCCGAATCGCTCGACAAATACAAGATCACCTTCATATACGATATCGAAACGTATCTGAACACTCTTGAATACGTCAGGACGCTCGACGCAAAGAAATATATTCCCTCTCACGCCGCCGAGACAGACAGCATAGCGGACCTTGCTCAGCTCAATATCGACAAGACGCTTGAGACCTCGGAGTATATAAGAAAGATCATTGTGACGCCGAAGACGTTTGACGAAATAATGACCGACATATTCAACGAGCTTGAGATACGGATGACGATTCAGCAGTTCTATCTTATCGGCAGCACGGTAAGATCTTACCTCATCTATCTCGTCAACAAAGAGAAAGCGGCCTTCACTTTTGAAGACAACAAAATGCTTTGGAAAGCGATATAAATCAAAAAAATCCGACCTCGCGGTCGGATTTTTTGATTTGTAAATTATTCCATTTCGGGAGCAATGATCTTCCAGAAGGCGTTGCACCATCCGGGAAGGCCCTTTGAGCCCTTATAATACTTTCTCTCGACTTCAAGCTCGGGGATAGAATCGGTCTTGCCGTTAAGATAGTCTTTGATAGCGTTCTTTGCGGTATTTATCCTTGCGCCGAGACCGCCGAAACGAAGGTCGAACTTGCCCCATCCGAGAGGCATATAGATCGTATTCCAATATTTGGAATAATATCTGACAAGCCCGTTGAAGCGTTTCTGCATCTCTTCAACGTCGGCATAAAGTTCCGTGAGCTTTTTCATATCTCCGGTTCTGTACGCTTCGGTGAGTCTGACGCCGATGTCGCCCTTGATCTCAAGGAAATCAGCCGCCTTCTTCATAAGGACGAACATATCGTTGAACATTCCGTTTCTCTTCTCTGAGCCCTCGAGCTTGCGGGCAAGGTCGCCGTAATGCTTTCTAAGATCGTAGCCCTCGATATCCTTGTCAAACAGTCCTGTGAGAATATCCTGCCACATAAACATCTTTGAAGTGTTGATGTGCGCGGAGGAGAAATCACCCGTGACGGGAGTGGAATCGAACATATCAAGCGCCTTGAAGTCGGCAAGATCGCCGCCCGTGCAGAACTTGAAACGCTTTGCAAGCTTCTTCTCGTCGAGCTCGTCGGAATAACCGATCTCCGCGTACATCTGCGCACCGACGAGGTTGACGGGCTGAGGGATCTCCGCGCCGTGATCTCCCCACGTCGTGATGAAGACGTCCTTTACGCCGTATTTCTTGCACTTCGTGAGGCAGTCAACCGTCGTGTGATATGTCCAGTTGTATTCCAGTCCCCAGGAGAACCACGCCCAGCATCCGCCGGCAAAGACGGTTTCGGGAGAAAGTGAAATATGCTGTTTGAAGAATGTATCGGGCGCCTCGTCGTAATGCCAGAAGACGGGAATGATCCCCTTCGGGCAGGCGGCGGCAATAGTCTCGGGATTGATCTCCACTCCGGACTCGCGCATGGATTTGAAGAACATATCGTCCCACATCATCGGCTCGATACCGTACTTCTCGCATATCTCTATCACCTTATCCATGTGCTCGCGCATGATATCGGTCTGCTTCCTGTAACCGTTGCGGACAAGGTATTTCTCGTGGCCGAGACTTTCCGCCTCGTCCATACCGACGTGGATACGGCGTGTTCTGAAGCACTCGGAGAGCGTCGAGATGATGTCGTCAACGAGCTTGTAGGTACGGGGATCGCCGACCAGCAGGCAATCGTCATAATCAAGATAGTCACCGTAAACTCCCCAGCGGAGAAGAGCGCGGAGATGAGCGAGCGTCTGAATGCAGGGGATCGCTTCAATTCCCATCGAATAAGCGTAATCGTCGATCTCCTTCAGCATTTCCTTCGTATATGAGGGACGCATATAGCCGAAATACGGCTGATTGTTGACCTCGTAATTCTCTTCGATATAAACAAGGATGGTATTGAGACCCATAAGCGCTATGCGGTCGATGACTTCCTTGAAATATTCGACGGTGAACGCTCCGTAGCCGTGGCACATATCGAACATGATACCGTTCATTCTGAAAGAGGGCTTCTCGGAAATGTCAAATCTCTTTTTTCCGTCGGCAAGCGCCTCGGCAAGAAGACCGAACGCGCGGTTGAAGTGGCAGGGCTCATTATAATATATGACTGCCTTTCCGTTGTTGCATTTTACCCTTACGGTGGGTTCGTCGCATTTTACGGCATCGACGGTGATACCGTTTCTCGTCAGTTTTACGTTTGCGATCTCGGCAAGACGGTTTGCTCTCGACAGCTCGTCGCCGCCGAAATTAAGGTTAAGTTCAATTTTTTTCATTTTATCCACCTATAAAAAAACGGGCAAAAAAAGCCCGCTTGATTTATTTTTCTTCGTTGTCGGAAAGGACGCTCTTGACAGAGGTCTTGAGTATGGTGAGCTTCGTCTTATCGTTTCCGGTCTCGATCATGAGCTTGTCGTCTCTGATGATGATGACGGTGCCGATGATACCGCCGATAGTGACGACCTCGTCACCGACCTTGAGGGCGTTTCTCATATTGTCCATCTGCTGTTCCTGCTTCTTCTGAGGTCTGATCATAAGGAAATAGAGA
>JAGHTD010000047.1 GCA_018065475.1 Candidatus Colimorpha enterica | reverse complement strand
GTCCTTTGCGGGGCGGATCGGTCGAAAGCCGTCAATGTCGTCGAGCTTGTCGCAAAAATAGTTCATCGCACGGTCAATCTCGTCCATTCTCCCGTCAAAGTGATGAAGCTGACCGAGAGCGAGAGCCGAGCAGAGCTGATTTGCGCGTCCCTTAACACCGCCGAGCGCCATATTTGAATAATGAAGCAGGTCGGGGTCGGTGATATTGTATTCGTTGTTGCGTTCGTAATGTCCCCAGGCAAGAGCACGCTCGTATATCTCTCTGTCGTCGGTCACGAGCATACCGAGCTCGCCTGCGGCAAAGGACTTCTGGCTCATCATCGACATCGCCGCAACGTCGCCGAAAGTTCCGACTTTTCTACCCTTGTAAAGACTGCCGTGAGCGTGCGAAACGTCCTCGATGACCTTGAGCCCATGCTTCTTTGCTATGGCCATTATCCTGTCCATATCGCAGGGATACGCAAAATAATGCACGACCATTATCGCCTTCGTGCGCGGCCCGATACATCTTTCGATATCGTCGGGATCCATACTGAGGTTGTGATCAATATCGCAGAAAACGGGCGTTGCGCCGAAAAGATAAGCGGGTGTAATGCTTGCCCAATACGTCTTTGTAGTGCAGATTATCTCGTCGCCTTTGTGAAGACCGATCGCATACATCGCGGCGGCAAGGGACATCGTGCCGTTTGTGAAAGCGAGGGCGTATTTCGTCCCCTGCCAAGCGGCAAACTCGTTCTGAAACTTGATAGTGATATCAGTTCCCGAAAACTTGTTCTTGCGGATGACTTCAAGGCACGCCTGTTCGTCCTCCTCGGTTATGATCGGCCATTTGAAAAGCTCCTCCGGCATATCCTTCTCGTAAAACATCGGCTCACCGCCGACAAGCGCTAATCTTTTTTTCATATCTCTGATCCTTTCACGGATAAATATTTTTATGTGTCTTCAATGCCCCGCCTTCGACCGGCTTTGGGCGGACAACCGTAGGTCTTTCTGTAAACGCGGCTGAAATAGTTGGGGTCTCTGAACCCGCAGGAGATCGCAATATCCGAAATACTGCGGTCGGTGGTTTTAAGAGCAATGTCGGCGATCTGCAATCTGTACGAGCGGAGATATTCCATAGTGCTTTTGCCGGTAAAACGTCTGAACACCCTGCAGAAATATTCTTTTGAAATACAGCAAAGCCGTGCAAGCTCATCGACGGTCAGGTCATCGGCATATCCGTCCCTAATACGCCTGAGCGCCGGCTCGACGACCGCGTAAATGTGCATTTCATCCTCACGGATGATATGTGAAACTTCACTAATATGCTCTCTGATAAGATACGTGAACGCGAGGAGGAGATCGCCTTTTAACGCGGTGCGAAACCCTTCCTCTTTGTTTTCGTATTCCGTCACGGCGTCTTTAAGCAGACCGCTTATCTTTTCGCCGTCGGTGATGAGAGTACGGAAGCTCTTTCTATGCTTGAAAAAGAAGTTCCTTAAATCAAGCTCTGAGGTGTTGAAGAAATCAAGCGAGATCATAAAAATGTGATATCTTCCCGTATCCGTTTCGCCGGGGTCGATCGTCGCGTGTGTCTCGTAAGGATTAATTAACACTATGTCTCCGGCTTTGACCTTTACGAGCCGGTCGGAGATTAAAAGCGTGCTCGTACCCTCGCAAAAGAGCTTGATCTCGACCGCTTCGTGGATTGCGCGTCTGGCGTTGTCAATATTGTCCGCCCTTGACTGACACATGGAGCGGATTATTATCGGAAAATCGTTCTTTTCGCCGAAGTCGATCTGTCGGTCGATCATATCATCACCTGCCGTGTTTTGATTATTATATCATAAACTCACGGAATACGGAATAGCATTCATTAACATTTTTCAGCACTGTATTGATTTTTTGTAAGAAAAACAGACCGATCGCAGATCGGTCTGTCTCTTTTTGTCAGTTTGCCTCGTTGGGAAAGATGATCCCGCCGTAGCTGCTCCAGAAATAATCAGACTTGAATCTCTCAACATAGTTGGGGTCGACGAAGAATCTGATGTTCTTGTTTGCGCCTTCGGTCATAAGGTGTTCGGACATAGCATTAGGAACCGAAATGACTTCGGGAGCCATTCCGACAGGCAGATATACCTCTGTAAGATGTTCTGCCCCCGAGAAACCAAGTTCCTGAACGGAGGTCATATTCTTGCCGAAATAGAGCTTTTCGACAGCGGATCCCTCAAATGCCTTTGAAGTGATACCGCATACCGCAAGTCCGTCAACCTCATCGGGGATAGTCAGTACCTTCTCGTTCTTTGCGGAATCGAGAACGCCGGTGACCTTCCAGTAAGATAAGGAATAGTCGTCAACTCTTTCGAGCTTCAGCGTCTTGTTGTCGGTGTCGATAAGGTCGTTATGTACGGCGAGGTCGCCGGTGAATACGAACTTGTCGTAGTTCTCCCAATATACCATGACCTTGAAGCCTTCGGGAACCGAAGATTCAAAGAGTGTGACGGGGAGAGCGAAGTTCTCGGCCGTAGCGGTCGAAGGAAGAATCAGCTTCTCTATCGCGGGTGCGCCTGCGAGAGCTTTTTCTTCGATAGCCGTCACGTTCTTTCCGAGGCGGAGAGTCTTGAGAGCATCGGAAGCGACGTTCTTCAAAACCTTGACGGGCTTTCCGTCATATTCGTCGGGAACGGTCAGCACGTCTTTCGTCTTGCCTGTCGCGGTGAGTCCGGTAACGGCGAGATACTGCGTGCCGTTTTCTTCAAGAACGGTGTATTCAAAGTCGCTCTTGACCTCTGACTTGATCTTGTCCTTGAAGGAAGACCATACCGAGCTGTCAAGGAACGTGTTATATTTTGCTTCGTCAACGACGAGCTCGATAGACTGGTTTGCACCGCCGAGAAGTCCTTCGGAAATCTCGATATCGTCTGCGCCCACGCCTTCGGCAAAAATTACCTTGCCGAGGTTATGCGCGCCGATGAATGCGCTGTCGCCTATCTTGGAAATGTTTTTGCCGAGTTCAAGCGTTACGAGCTTGTTTGCGCCGTTGAATGCGCCGGAAGCTATCTCGGTAACGGGAATGCCCGTAACGGTCGCGGGAATAACGATCTCGGAACATCCGAGACCCTCTTTCGTCAGACCGGTGATGATCCAACCGTCTTCGTTTTCGTTTGATTCAAGAACGAGGATGGTGTTCTCGGGTTTGAAGCCGGAAGGCGCGGGAAGATCCTCTTCTCTCATTGTAAGAGTGGTTATCCCAAGCTCACGCTTGAGATCGTCGATGAGACGGACGGTACGTACCACTACGCCCGAGTTATTGAGGTGGAACTCGGAATCGAAGAAGTAACCCTCGTCAAGGATATAATTGTTGATGTTGCTGATGATCTTGCAGTCAAGATCGTTGCGGAGAGCGTTGTAGAAAGCGTAGATCGTATCTTCGTTTTCATCCGCATCGACTGCCGTCTTATTCATCGGGCAGAACGAGAAGAAGCATATCGCTCCCTTGCGGTTGCAGTACTTTACGTAATCGTTTACATAGTCGATGTACGCTTCGTAATCGGTCGTCAGCGTGTCGCTGTAATCGGTCCTGAAATCAAAGGAAATATGATTCTGTATCTCGGTCATTACGTTGTAGGGGCGGTCGAAAGTATTGTCGCCGTATTCGTTGAAATACTCTTTCTTATACGCGCCGTCGTTTTCGGGTCTTGTGCCCGTGACGAGATATCTTATCTTATTTCCTGCAAAGGTCCAAAGACCGCCGATGATCGCCTCGTAATCGTCGGTTCCGACGTTCTTCAGCATTTTCCAGTTGCCGTCCATCGCCTGAAGCGCAGTCTTTGCGTTGAAGTAAAGAGAGAGCGTCTGGGAGTTGAGCTCGGGAGTTAGGACGACTATGTCACCCTTGTTGATGTTCGCCTTTGAAAGGTCCATCATGAGCTTTGTTCCGAGATCGGCGTAAAGACCGAAGTTGACGACCTTCATACCGAGCTGTTTTTCCATCATTCCGGAGTCAAGTCCGAATGCGACGGAGCTTCCGCCGATGACAACGATCTTCGGATCGTCGGTCTTTGAAAGTCTCTCGTACTTTTCCGAAAGCTCGCCGACGAAGGTATCCTCATATACCGAAGGAAGGAAGAAAGAGATCACTCCGACAACGGCGAAAGGAAGCATAAACAGGACGAGAAGGAGAGCAAATATTCTAACAAACCATTTTTTGGTTCTTACTGTATTATCCGACATATTTATTCCCTCCTCTCATCAGAACTGGAAGTAAATGAATGAGCTTGCTTCGTTGTTTCTGAGAAGTATCAGCCACGCGATGGCGATCGCCCAGCATACGAAAACGTAAGCGTTTGCTCTTTCGACGGAAAGGCCTTTGCCCGCCTCGGTGGGAACTGCCTTTGTCTCGATCTGCTCGTCAAGGATCTTGAGAAGAATGATCGAGAGAATGGTGATGATGATTCCGGTGAGACTGAGGCCCATTGAATCAAGCGATGCGGAAATGCTGAGCCCGCCCCAGCCGGTGAAGAGCGTGGAGATGAGCTTTCCGAGATCGCTTATCGAGTTTGCTCTGAACATTATCCATGCAAAGCATACGAGGCAGAAGGTGAGTATTCTTCTGAGCCACGTTACGAAAGGACCCTTTTCATCGACGTTAAGCTTCTTCCACATAGCCGAACGCGGCTTTGAGGTGATGTCGCCGATGATCTGATACAGACCGTGGACTACGCCCCAAAGGATGAATGTCCACGCCGCACCGTGCCAGATACCCGAAAGGAGGAATACTATCATTATATTAAGATAATGTCTTGCCTTCGAGCATCTTGAACCGCCGAGCGGAATATAGACGTAATCGGTGAACCAGGACGTGAGTGAAATGTGCCATCTTCTCCAGAACGTCTTGATATTCGTTGCAGAATAGGGATCGTTGAAGTTCTGCATAAGCTTTATGCCCATACATCTTGCGCATCCGATCGCAATATCGGTGTAGCCGGAGAAGTCGCAATAGATCTGAACTGCAAAGAGGACGGTGGCAAGCACTACGGTGAAACCGTTTGCGCAGTCCGCATCGGTGCCGAGATTGTTATATACCGCGTTGACGTATTTGGAGAGCTGATCGGCAATGACGATCTTCTTGAAGAAGCCAACCATCATCATTTTGAGGCCTACGGTCGAATCCGCTACGTTGAACTTGTTATCCGTCTTGAGCTGAGGGATGAGGTTCTCAGGTCTCTCGATAGGTCCCGCAACGAGCTGAGGGAAATACGAAACGTAGAGAGCGTAGTAACCGAAATGCTTTTCCGCCTCGATGTTACCTCTGTAAACGTCGATGACGTAGGAAAGCGTCTGGAAGGTATAGAAGGATATACCTACGGGAAGGATCAGCTTCAAGGAGAAATCCGAGACAGGAAGCGCAAACAGCTTGAGAAGGTTTACGACGTTCTCCGAGAGGAAGTTGAAATATTTGAAGAAGAAGAGCACCGACAAGCTGGCGACAAGCGCGATTATCAGATACAGCTTTTTCTTCTTCGGATCGTTCGTCTTCGCTATTCCGTGCGAGCAGAGATACGAGACGACGGTCGTGAACAGGATAAGATACAGCAGGTCTGCCTGCCAGCTGCAATAAAAGTAGTAGCTGGCGGCAAGAAGCATTATCCATCTGTACTTTACGGGAATTACCCGATAAAGGAGAAGTACTATCGGGAAGAAGATAAGAAACGCTATCGAATTGAATACCATTTATTTATCCTCCCTTCCTGTATTGCTGATAAGCATTGAGAGTACGGAGCTGAGAAGCATAACGATCAGAAGCTCTTCCTCCGAAATAAGACTTCCGTTCGGCTCAAATACCGTGTATAACAGCAGACCGAAGAAGATCACGGCGTGGACGATCATATTGACCACGGAAATGATATCGGAAATCTCAAACCTGCCGACCTTCTTCCCTTTCATCGTCATTTTGACGATGAAGCATACCGTGTTGAGAAGAACGGTGACGAGAACGAGGATCAGAAACAGAGAAGATTTGAAAATTGTCAGTTCATTCATTTTCCTTTTCCTCCTTAATGTTTGTCAAGGTATGCCTTGAGGTCTTCACAGAGCTGTGCGGTACGTACTGCTCTGCCGTTGTAATCTCCGGCGTTGGTGCAGTGCCAGTCGGAGTTGCTGAAATACGGGCTGTCC
>JAGHTD010000212.1 GCA_018065475.1 Candidatus Colimorpha enterica | reverse complement strand
ATACATAATCGTTAATACCGCGGGCTCCTTCAGTCAACTGCGTTGACAGCTCCCTCCCGGAGGGAGCTAGACACGCGGGCTCATTCAGTCTCGTATTCGCTCGACACCGTCTCGCCACGGGGACGGCGCCCCTGCTCGGTCGGTTCGGCGGATCTGACAGCCCACCGGGCTGTCATTCAATCGCCGCCTCACCCTCCCGGAGGAAGGTGGACAAGCGAGTGCTTACTTCAAAGCCAATACTCCTCCCGTAGGGAGCCGGACAGTCGGTGCGTTTCTCTGCGTCCACCCAAATGAACCCGCACATCTCGTCGGGAAAAAGTGAAAAATATCTGAAAATGCCGAAAGTATCTTGAAAAAGCCGGCGGAATAGTGTATAATAAATCAGAATAGAAATAATTACGAAAGCGAGAACAAAAAATGTTTTGTAAAAATTGCGGAACACAGATAAACGAAGGCACGACCTTCTGCCCCAACTGCGGTCAGAACCTTGCCGAGCCCGTTGCACCCGTTGCAATCCCCGATCCCTACGATCACACCGCCGAGTTCACCGAGGATGAAGTAAAGGAATACAAGACCTTTGCCCTCATCACCTATTTCCTCGGCTTCATCGGAATCATCATCGCACTGCTCGCCGTCCACGAGGACTCGAAATATATCAATTTCCACGTCAGACAGAGCATAAAGGCGACGATCGTCTCAATGATCGTCTGCCTCCTCTTCATCATCCCGGTCATCGGCTGGATACTTGCGCCCCTCGCACTTATTGCGCTCGCGGTGTTCGTCATCATCGGTATCGTCTGGACCTGCCAGGGCAAGAGTAAGGAGCTCATCCTGATCCGCCTCTTCACCTTCCTCGGCTGATACGAATAAAACCGAAAAACAGCGCTGCCCGCTATCCCGGCAGCGCTTTTTGCTTTTGATGACGATTATTGATGACTTCAAATAGAATGAAAATGTCGGTTCCGTCAACCTCCATCGGGAGGGGAGGCGTGTCCAGCCCCCTCCCGGAGGGAGCTGGACAAGCAGGTTCCTCACCGTGAAGTGAACACATCTCCCGGAAG
>JAGHTD010000056.1 GCA_018065475.1 Candidatus Colimorpha enterica | reverse complement strand
TAAGCATTCTCGTCAGCGTCGTGGTCAACTACTTCATCGACACGTGGAACAACCTTTTCATTCAGTTCGTCTCAAAGATCATCCTTCTCCCGATTATCGTGGGAATAGGATTTGAGTTCCTTATGTACGCCGGAAGGCACGACAATCTCTTCACCAAAATATGCTCCGCACCCGGTCTGTGGATGCAGAGGATAACGACAAAGGAGCCCGACGACGGGATGATCGAGTGCGCCATCATGTCTCTCAAGGCAAGTATGCCCCAGGACTTCCCCGATTTTGAATACCACGATCCTCACGACGACGTGAAGACCGACGGTGATGAAAAAGCCGAAGAAACGGAAGCCGAAAAGTCGGATGAAGAGGCCTGATTTCATTTCACCGCGCGACTTTGCCCTTCTTTGCGAAAAGTTCGGCGAAGGCGACGGGCTGACCGAAGCTGTCGGACGGCTGAAAAACCGTGAACCGCTCGCCTATATCCTCGGCGAATGGTATTTCCGCAACGAAACATACAGGGTGACGCCCGACGTTCTCATCCCCCGCCCGGAGACCGAGCATATCGTCGAAAAGGTCGTTTCCCTCTGCCCGAGGGGCGGTAGGATCCTCGACCTCTGCACCGGAAGCGGATGTATTGCGATCTCCTCGCTGTGCGAGAGAAAGGATATTACCGCCGCCGCAGTCGATATTTCGGAGAAGGCACTCGCGATAGCAAAAGAAAACGCAGTAATAAACGGCGTAAGCGACCGTATTTCGTTCGTACAGGCCGACGTACTGCACGGAGACAAGATAGAGGGTAAATACGATGTCATCGTCTCAAACCCGCCTTATATCCGCTCAGACGTGATCCCGGGGCTTGAACCCGAGGTGCAGTGCGAGCCGAAGCTTGCGCTCGACGGCGGAGAGGACGGGCTTGACTTCTACCGTGCGATAGAAAAATATTACACGGCAAATCTGAATGACGGCGGCTATACCGTGTTCGAGATCGGTTACGATCAGGGGCAGGCCCTCAGCGGTATGGGCTACGAAACATTCAGGGATTATTCCCGCAACGACAGAGTTGCGGTCAAAAAACGGAGTGAAACATGAGTAAAAAGCTGAACGCAAAGACCGTGCTGTCGGTCATCATAGCCGTAATAGCCATTATCGTACTCATTTCGACGGTCGGACTGAAGGGAGCGATAGGCATTCTCTTCGGAGACGAAACTCTCCCCTCCGACGTCGGCGATGATACGATCATCATTACGGACACCATTGACAAGGACGGCTCCTACTTCGACAAAGAACACGTCGCCCTATACATAAAGACGTACGGCTTTCTTCCTTCCAATTTCGTGACGAAGGACATTGCAAGATCAGCCGGATGGTCAGGCGGATCGGTCGAAAAATACCTGCCCGGCAAAGCCATCGGCGGCGACTATTTCGGCAACGCAGAAAAGAAACTGCCGAAGAAAAAAGGCAGGAACTACTACGAATGTGACATCGACACAGACGGACGAAATGACCGCGGCGAAAAGCGTATAGTCTATTCCGACGACGGTCTGATCTACTATACCGATGATCACTACGTGTCCTTCACGCTGTTATACGGCAAACCGTAAAGGAGAAAAGAAATGAACGTATTCGTGCTTGACGGAAAAAAGATGACTGGAATAGGTGAAGCTCACAGATACATCGCAAAAACGCTTTCTTTCCCCGAATATTACGGGCAGAACCTTGACGCTCTTGCGGATTGCCTTTCGGAGTTCCCGAAAAACACCTGCATAGTCCTCGTGAACAAAAAAGAGCTCGAAAAAATGCTCGGTCCCTATGCAAGACGTCTGATCGCCGTCTTTGAATACGCCGCAGACGAAGCGGGCTACAGCTTCGCAGTCTGCAACGACGACGGCGGGGATATAAACTGACATTTGCACATAAAAAAGCCGTCATGCGACGGCTTTTTCTTATTCTTTTATCTCCCACACAAAGGTCACGGTATCGGAGGTCTCAACGTCATCTGGGACGAAACTCATACATTTGAGCGCACCGTTGCCCCGCGGTGCAAGATCCGCCTCATACCGCGTAGGTGAATAGAGGGATATTTCA
>JAGHTD010000048.1 GCA_018065475.1 Candidatus Colimorpha enterica | reverse complement strand
CATCCGAGCCAAAAAGTGAGGAATACGGCGCTCTTACGGCAACTGTCAGGAGATACGCGGACGTCACCCGCCTTTTCGGCGTAAATGCCGGATCCTTCATGCCCGCTCCGAAGGTCGATTCCGCAGTCGTCAGAATATCGCCTCATAAGGAGAAGACATACTCGGTTTACGACGAAAACATTATGACGAAGGTCATCCGCGGAGCGTTTGCACAGAGAAGGAAAAATCTCGCAAACTCACTTGTCACAGAGTTTTCCGACATAGGCAAAAAACAGCTTGAGGAGATCCTTCTCTCCTGCGGCTTCAAAAGCGGTGTGCGCGGCGAAGAGCTCGACACCGACGGATACGCAAATATCGCAAACGCGATCTATACATGCAGAAAGGGTTTGAAAAATGACAAATAAGGAAGAGTTCATAGACATCTACAAAACTTACATAAAGCGCGAGGGAGCAGACAAGCTCCTTGACTACCTCGTTTCGACAAGCGACTTTTTCGAGGCACCCGCGAGCACGAGATACCACGGCGCATACGAAGGCGGTCTGGTCGATCACAGCTTAAACGTTTACGACTGCCTCTGCGACTACCTCGACAGACAGCGCGTTCGTGACGTTTACGGTATGGATTACAGTGACGAGAGCGTAGCGATCGTTGCTCTCCTCCACGACCTCTGCAAGATCAATTTCTACAAGCGTTCGTTCCGAAACGTCAAGAACGATCACGGCGTATGGGAAAGCGTGCCCTTCTATGAGATAGACGACCGTCTTCCCTACGGTCACGGTGAAAAGAGCGTCTATATCATCTCCGGCTATATGAAACTGTCGAGAGAGGTAGCATTCGCAATCCGCTATCACATGGGCTTTTCACGCAACGACGACGAGAGAGACGTAGGCGCGGCGTTTGAAATGTTCCCGCTCGCCTTCGCTCTCCACGTAGCCGACAGCGAGGCGGCATATTATCTTGAAGGCACGAAATGATAATCAAAGCAAAAAGGGCTCAAGAGAGCCCTTTTTCATTATAAAACAGCATTTTACTGCTCGGAAGCGATCTTTTTCAGTTCTTCCTCTTCAAGCACTCTGTACGCCACCTTGCCTACGAGGGTCTTGGGAAGCTGATCCCTGAACTCTATATCGTAAGGGAGAGCGTACTTCGCAATATTCTTCTTGCAGTATTCGCGGAGGATCTGCTTCGTCTCGTCGTTTGCGGGGACGCCCTCTTTGAGCATGACGAACGCCTTGACCTTCTGTATTTTGAGCGCGTCGGGAACGCCGATAACGCAGCTCATCTGCACGAGCTCGTGAGCGTCGATGATATTCTCAAGCTGTGACGGATATACGTTGTATCCGCTTGTGATTATCATCCTCTTGATCCTCTGTCTGAAATAGATGAAGCCGTCTTCGTCCATCGTTCCGAGGTCGCCGGTGTGGATCCAGATCATACCGTCGGCATGTCTGCGTCTTGTCTGAGCCGTCTCATCGGGGTGGTTGACGTATTCGAGCATTACGGTCGGGCCGGCAAGGCAGATCTCGCCCTCTTCGCCGTAGGGGACCTCTTCCTCGGTGCCGGGCTTTACTATCTTATAGTATGTGTCCGGGAAGGGCTGACCTATGCTTCCCTCCTTCGAGAGATGAAGCGGGGTGAGGCAGGAAGCGGTCACGCACTCGGTGGTGCCGTAGCCCTCTCTTACCTTGATCGTCGCGTTATGCTCTTCAAGGAATCTGTCTATCTTCTTTTTCAGCTCTATGGAGAGAGAATCTCCGCCGCTGAATACGCCTTTGAGGCAGGAAAGGTCTGCTCCGTCCATGACGTTCTGTCTCAGCATTGCCTCGTACAGCGTCGGGACGCCTGCTATAAAGTTACATCTGTGCTTGATTATGAGCTTTGCGTAGCTTTCGGGCGTGAACCTCGGCACGAGGATGCAGCAGCCGCCGTTTGCGAGCATTGAGTGGACCGAAACGCCGAGACCGAAGCCGTGGAACATCGGCATTGCGGTCAGCATCGTGTCACCCGGTCTGAACATCGGGTTTGTAGCCACGATCTGTGCGGCAAGAGCGTTGAAACTGTAGTTTGAAAGGAGTATTCCCTTCGTCGTTCCGGTAGTTCCTCCGCTGTAAAGGACGACCGCCGGATCGTCTCCGACCTTCTTTACGACGTATTCGCCGTTGTAAAGGGGAGCTTTTTTCATGAACTCGCTCCAGAAGATAACGGGTTCGTCCTTGTCGATCTTCTTGATCTTTCTTCCCGCCGTCGCCTGATAACCGATCTTCATGAGCGGAGAAAGGTAATCCTTGATGTCGGCGATGATGAGATGTTTGAGAGAAGGCGTTTTTTCCCTTATCGCCTGGAACTTGCCGTAGAACTGGTTGAGAGTGATGGCGGCTATCGACTGCGAATCGTTGAGATAGAACGCTATCTCGTTTTCGCCCGAAAGAGGGTGAACCATATTCGCTATCGCGCCGACAAGGTTGACGGCGTAGAACATGATGAGAGAATGGGGGACGTTGGGCAGGCATATCGTCACCTTGTCGCCCTCTCTGATACCCAGACCTTTCAGAGCCTTTGCGCAGAGCTCGACCTGCTTCACGAAATGGGCGTAAGTGAATCTGCTGTGCATGAATACGTACGCCGTATAGTCGGGATATTCACCCGCGATCTTTCTTACGGCATCCCACATCGAGCCCTTCTGATAGTCGAGTGTGTGAGGAATGTCGCCGTAGTTGTTCAGCCACGGTGCTTTAACTGTTGTATTTGCCATTTTCAATACCTCAATAGTCAATTTCTGACATTACTTTTTCATCAATAAGTTCGGGATTTTCAAAAAGCTTTCTCATAAGCTTGAGACTTTTTGAGAAATAATATCCGTCGGCGATCCTCTCGTCGATGGTAAGTCCGAGCTTCAGCCCGTCCTTTACCTCCACCGTACCGTCCGCCTTTGCAAACAGCATCGGCTTCTTCTCGCCTATCGTCACGAAGAAGGAGTTTGTGCCCCAGTTTGCGATATGGTGATAATCGGCGTTCATCTTGATACTGCCGAGGTTTGAAATGAACACGGAAGCGTAATACGGGTCGTCCTTCTGAAGCGAGAGCGGATATGTGCCGTTTTCCTGCATTCTTCTCATCACGCCGATAACGATCTTCATGAGCCATCTCGGGAGTTTGAGCAGAATGTCCATCTTGTCGGTCATCGAATCCTGCTTCTTCTCTTTTCTCACGCTGTATATAATCTTTTCGAGCTGGCTGTGCACCTGCTCTATCGGCGAAAGATCCGAATCCCTGTCGATATACACCCTTGCGATCGTCTCCGCCGAGTTGTCGGTAAACATCTTCTTGACCACGAAAGTGAGGATTATCTCCTTTCTTTCGTAAAGACGGTAGCCGGAATAGTAGCGGTTCATGTGAGGGCGAAGCGCGATCGTCTTACCTATGACGGCGGTGATGAAGTGGAAGAAGGTATATTTGAACTCCGGATTGTCGGCGTTCTTCTTCTCGATATACTTCACGACCTCGGTCATATCCACGGTCTCCGAGAGGACGGCCTCGTTGTCCGTCCTGTTCGGAAGCATATAGGGCATAAGGGAATGGATCGGATCCTTATCCTCTATAAAATACGCGTCTTTTCTGTCTTTTCTGTTTTTCTTTGCCATAAAATCACCTCGTCAGCCGTTATTCACGGTAAGCCCGATAAGCAGTCCGACGTCGTCGGTCTGACTTTTGCCTTTCATCGCCGCCTTGTTTCGCCTCAGTGCGCCGCAGACGGTGCATCTGTGCGTTATGATGAACCCGTCGCCCGTAGGTTCCGCACTTATCGGCTCCATAAGTCCGCCGCATTCGCTCGCCCTGTCGCCGGGATTGACGTCGAGATGTCTCGACCAGAGGCAGTAGGGGCAATGGTTACGGGAGGAATACCCGAGAGGCGGGACCTCTTTTCCGCAATGACCGCAGATGAATCCGCTGTCATTCTTTGTAAAAAGTCTGCTTTCGTTCATTATTATACTCTTAATCTGATCAGAAGCGCGTCGGCGGAGGTCAGCTTGCCGTTGCCGTCAATGTCGCCTGCCGCGATCAGTATCTCATCCGTCACGGAGATCATGCCGTTTGAGAGCTTCATTACGAGATAAGCGTCGTCGGCAGTCACTCTGCCGTCGCAGTCAACGTCTCCGCAGATGACGATCCTTACGCTGTCCACCTCTCCCTGCTCGTCTCCGAGGGTGACGGTATAACCGGTCGCAACGCTCCCCGACGTGATCTCCACGCCGTCGGAAGTGATGACCGAAATATTGTCCGTCTTCTTCAGACCGTCAAGGATGTAGGCGACGTCGATCTCTCCGTCTTCGTAGATCACGAGATAGTTGCCCTCACGCGTCACACCGTTATCGCCCGAAGGGAGGATAGATGTCGCGCCGGAGTATTCCTCCGCGACGATCTTAACGCTTTCGCCTGCCCTGAGGTTGTCCGTCTCGGCGAATCTGAACGTGACGGCGTCGCAGGCCGAAAGAGTGAGCTTGCTCACATACTTCGTCCACGCGCCTTCGTTTATCGAATACTCGACGTTATCGCCCGTTATCTCAACGTAGGTGTGAACGTCTCTGAGCGACGGGCCGGTGACCTTATATTCCGGCTTGGAAAGATTGACCGCCTTGTTGACGGTGAACTTCTTTGCCTCTGTCTTCGCCGCGTAGTAGTACGCCGTTTCGGGTGCTTCCGCGACTGCGTAATACGTTCCGACGTCCTTGGGTGCGGGTATATCGTTCTTACAACCGCTGTCGGAGTAATATCTGACCTTCGCCTCGCCGTCTCCGGTATAGCCGGTGATCTTGAAATCGACGGCTTTGCCGCTGTAATCGACGTCGGTGACCTCAACGAATATTTCGGAGGTGTGCTTTACGACCTTGACCGCGTATTTGTCGGTCTCGGCGGTCGCGGTCTTTATCTTCGTTTTGCTGTTCGTCGCAGTTGCGACTGCGTAGAAGACGTAGTTTCCTTCTTTTGATACGGAGTAATCTGTCGGGAATGAACTGCCAAGCGAAACGGTG
>JAGHTD010000245.1 GCA_018065475.1 Candidatus Colimorpha enterica | reverse complement strand
GTCCATGATGTAGTTCCTGATCTTGGATATTACCGGGAAATCAAGGACAGACTGGCAGTATTTGTCGTGCTCTGCGCAGTCGTTGTAGAAGTCGTTCTTCCAATGACCGCCGAGCTCATCCTTGAACTTGATCGGAGTGCCGACAGCGTTGTAGGCAAACGCGCTTCTTGCGAAGTTATAGGTTGCGTAGCTGAAGAGCATCGTCGTTCCCTTTGCAAGGAACTTCTTGTTCATCTTGTTGAGGTTGGTGCTGTTTAAGTTGTTGCTGAGCTTACTTGAAGGTCCGCCGACGGAGTAAACAGTCGAAGCATATACGGTCGAAACGTCGCCGTACTTGTTGAGACCGCATTCTGCGATCTGATACTTCTTTCCACCCATGTTCTTTGCGGCAGCAACGCTTGAGCTTCCGTTCATATAGAGCGAATATGCGCTGAAGAAGTTGGTATATTCGGACATGTTGACCTCACGGAAGATATCCCAGCACTGCTCGTCTTCTCTGAAGAGCTCCCAAGCCATTACGTTGGAGCCGAGCTGAGCACCCGACCAGTAGCAGGGGGCGTCGATGACGATATCACCCTCTCCGCAGTAATTACAGCAGGCATCAAGGAAGAAGAGACCGGTACTTGAACCGTTTGTTCCGTAGTTGACTACCGAATATCCCGGGAACTGTCTTTCCATCACGGCGGAATCAAGACCGTAAAGCGTGGACGAACCCGCCATAACGATGATCTTCTTGCCTGTGAGAGTCCTTACTCTTTCGTATTTGACGCAGAACGAACCCTCAGAAGAACCGGAATACTTCGGCAGACGAGCCGCGTCAAGAACGACGGTTTTGAGATTATTCAGACTGTTTGGGAAGGAATCGTCGGAGATGTTGAGAAGCGTATCGAAGAATACGAACTGCTTGAGCGCCACGTTTTGGAATGCGCCGGATTCGACCGTTTCCATGCACGGAGGAATAACGACCGTATAGGTCGAGATCTTATTGTAGAATGCGCCCGACTTGATCGTCTTTACCGCTGCGCCGTTGATCGTTGCGGGAACGACGACGATCTTATCGTTGCCGTTGTACTTGGTTATAGCACCGTTGCTGAAAGTGAAGGAGGAAGCAGGAGTTTCCTTCGCCCATACGACGTAGAGATCAAGCTCGCCGCTGTCGCCAACGAGGCAGACACCGCCCATGTTCGAGAATCCGGGGATATCGTTTACGCTGCCGTAATCCTCAAAATTGACGGGAGAGGTCGAATAACCGACCGCAACGTATCCGTCTCTCTTGAAATATCCGTCGTTTTCAAGTGTATTCTGCATCGGGAAAATGCTTGAATACTGTCCGGTGTACTTATAGGTATCGGCACCCGTCGCGGTATAAACGCCGCCGTTTGCGTGATAAGTAATAGTGTAGTTGCCGGTATCGACGAAGTTTGCGTAAATCTTTACGCTCTTATCGGCGTTGAAGGAATAAGTGGTGTCGGATGAGATGAGCTTTCCGCCCTTTGCAAGATAGTTGCCTGAAGACCATCCCTCGAAGGTGTATCTTCCGCCGCTGCTTGCTACGAGCGTAACCTTTTCGGGATTGATAAGGTACTCCTTGCCCTCTGCAAAGGTGACGTCGCAGTTGACGTTGTCGTTGACTACTTCGACGTGGATCATATCCGACGTCTTCATTACGTCAAGTATGATCGTCATAGAGGACGTGACATTCTCAACTATGATCTTGTGCGTCTTTTCGTTGTACTTTGCGTTTATGCTGTTACCGATATAGATGTGCTTGTCGTCAACGGAGATCTTGAACTCCGCCTTTTCGCCGTATTTGACGGTTACCGTGGAATCGGACTTGAACTTGACACCGTCGCAGTTCTGGATGGTGACTACAAATCTGCTGTTCTGCTTCTCGTATTGTTCTTTCTCTTCAAAGTATTTCTGAAGATCGGAAGCAAGCTGTTCTGTGCGCAGTTTTCTGCCGTTGAACTGACATGCGTTAGTGCAGTGCCAGTCGGAGTTGCTGAAATAGTGGCTGTCGAGAATGTAATCGTAAACGTTTGAGATTACCGGGAAATCAAACAGTTCTTTGCACTTCGCGGTATAATCGTCACATCTGTGTCTGAATACCTGAAGACGCATTGCGCTTGCCTGATCGTGAGAGTCGATCTGGTTGCCTGCATCGTCGTATGCGTAAACGTAATTCGTGAAGTTTTGAGTAGCAAAGCTGTAAAGGTAGGTTACGCCCTTTTTGATCATAAGATCGTTGAATCTGTTGAGGTTTGCTACCTGAAGTGCGTCAACGTTGAAATCGGAAATGTCACCGCGTCCGGGGGTGTAGGTCGTCTTGTTGAGATCATAATCAATATCACCGTACTTGTTGAGCCCGCAGTCGAGGAGCTGATAGGGCTTGCCCTCCATGTTCTTTGCGGCGGCAACTGCATCGCTTCCGTTGGTGTAAAGCGAATATGCGTCAAAGAAGCCGCTGAAAAGCGTCATATCGACTTCTCTGAATATATCCCAGCACTGCTCGTCTTCTCTGAAAAGCTCCCAGGCGATAGATGACATACCGAGCGCGCCGCCCGACCACATACAGGGGGCGTGAATGATGATGTCGCCGGGATTTACGTAATTGGACATTGCGTAAAGGAACAGAAGAGCCGTGCTCGAGCCGTTTGTGCCGTAGTTGACGACGTTGTAGCCGGGCATCTTTTCTTCCATAAGCTTGGAATCAAGGCCGTAAAGTGTCGAAGAACCTGCAACGACGATGAGCTTCTTGCCTTCAAGTGTCCTTACTCTTTCGTACTTGATAC
>JAGHTD010000128.1 GCA_018065475.1 Candidatus Colimorpha enterica | reverse complement strand
ATATACCATTATGCGTCGAATTCTCACGCACAACGGCGGGCAAAGGACGCAATATCTCTCTGTGTCCTTTGCCCACCGTCCGACCTTCGTCGGCGGCGGATTGCGTTCATAATTTCATTTTAACTGGTTTGCGACAACGCCTATACCGACTTCAACACTCGGTGGTACGTCGCCTCGATAGTTCGCCTCGTTTGCCACTTCCTCGGGCATATAGAGGACGAGCGCGCAGTAATTGCTTTCGCCCGGGGCGATCATTCCGCCTTCTTCGGAATAGTTGCTCAGCTTATGCGTTGCGCATACGCGGGCAAGATCCCTTTTTGCTGCCTTTTCGAGAAGGGCGTCCTCCGTTTCGGCAAACATGAAGCCGAAATACAGGTAATCAGGGAGATATATCTCCTCACCCTTTTCGTTTATGCCCGTTCTGACGCTTTTCAGATCCGGGATCACCGACATATCGTACGTGAAATCGACGGTGCCGGCGTTTTCGATACGGAGATATACGATCTGCGTATATCCCGGCTCGTATAGCGCGGCGTCGTCAAACACCCTCGTCTCACCGTCAACCGGAAGATACTCTCCGCTGTCCTTGTAGTAAAGTTTAACTTTGAGGTCTCCGAAGTTGAGACTGTTTACGATAACGTCTTCATCCTGGAACCACGCGAGAGAAGCGTTTGCGCCGAGAAGTACCCAAAAGGCGATCAGAAGACTGCTGAGGGACAGCGCAAGTTTAGTTACCGATTTTCTTTTCAGCATTTTGCCCTCTCTTCCCCGCCGTCTTTCCCGATCTTACGCTTTCGGGTCGCAATGATCATTGCAACGGCGATGAAAATGATGAAAAGCAGGAGCCAAAGATAGATGTGCGTCGGGTCGCCCGTCTGCGGGGGACGCGGATCGGTGTGGTGATGTTCGTTATCAACACATTCGTAAAAATCGTAGAACTTATATTCGCTTACGTTCTTTATGTCTATCTTTTTGTCGCCGACTGTGTAGTAATCTATGATGTTCTTTTCGTTGACGTAGAAATGCGTCTTGCCGTCCTTCGTAACGTAGTGTCTGTTGCCGTCGGGGTAAACGTGGTAGGTCTTTCCTCCCGTTATTACGACCGCAGCCCTGCGCATATTGCCTCCGCATTCGTCGCATTTCATCGGCTCCCTGCTGTCGCAGTCGTCGCATACGAAGGTCGAAATACCGTCGATCTCCTCGATGTGGTATGAATGCTTTTCGTTGACGGGGCATTTCCACGTCGGCTTCTTTATCGGAAGCTCGTCGATGACGAACTGCCACTTGATCTTGCCGATCTGATTCTGATACTGATTGTCGAGCGTCGTCGGGACGTTGAGCGTCACATTGAGGTCAAGCTCGCCGCCGGAATAGAGTGTGCCGAGGCATACCCATTCAGTCAGCCCGCCCGTCTGATCCACCGCCGCGTCAAAGAGAGGCGTGTCGGTGTCCTCCGTGACCGTCAGCGTCAGCTGATTCAGAAAATCGTTGTATTTCTCGTCTGTCGAGCCGAGCGAACGAAGGTATATCTTTACCTTGACGTTGTTCTTTGCCTTGTTTTTGACCGTTATCTTCTGCGTAAGCGATGCGCCCGGCATGACGTTTTTGAAGTTCGCAAACAGATCCGTCGGCGAATGATTGCTGCCCGGCTTGAAGATCAGCTTTCCCGAATTGCCGCTGTAAGTGACGTTTGCGTCCTTTGCAAATGACGCAAGAGGAAGACAGCCGAATATCATGACCGCACAGATGAAGATACTTACAATCTTTTTGATTTTATTCATAATAAGGTTCAGCTTTCAGCCGGCCACCCGGTGACGTTGAGCGGAGACGACGCGTCGTTGTATTCGCTCTGCACCGCGTAGGCGTAAATCGCGATCTTTATCGTCTTTCCGGAATGTCCGTTGTCGGCGCCGCCTGCGATCTTGACCTGCGTGAATAACTTTTCGGTCTCTGCTTCCGGCTCAAGCGGCTTTTTGTAATAGAAGAAGCCGTCCTTGCCGTCGATCCAGTCTGTCTTGTTTAAGTCAAGCTCCATAAAGTCGGATGAGATCGTACTGTTGTCCATCGTGTTTTTGAGCTTTACACGGAGCCAGAACGGGTTTTCGCCAACGTTCTTGACCGAAACCTTCTTTGATACCGTGCTTCCGGGCAGGATGTAAACGCCCTCCGCCGGGAAGTCAGCGTTGCCCATTTTTTCGATTATCTTACATTTGATCTGTCCGCTTGTGATGACGTTGGTCGCTTCTCCCAATATCGAATAAAAGGCAAGAGACGACTGCGTGAGGAGTGTGACGAGTGCCGCCGCCATAGCTATAAGCAATATTAAAAGTTTTTTGCGCCGCATACCGAACGCCTCCTTTTTTGATGATTTTTCAAAAATATGATTATTTGGAAATCTCTTCTTCCCTCTTTTTAAGCTCTTCTTCGAGCTTACGCAGTTCTTCTTCCTTTTTCTTCAGCTCGTCTTCCTTCGCTTCACGGAAGAGGTCGGGAATGAATACGAGACCGAGGAGCGCAATGCCTGCGGCTATCGCGATGTAAAGTCCGGGAGGTGACTGTACCCATTTGGAGGTATATCCGAGATAGGGGATGCGGAAGATCGGTTTGCCGATAAGATTCTTGAAATGCACCGGATCGATGTCCTCAATCATATTGTTGTCACCCTTGGTGTAGAAACGCTGATTCTCGTAGTCGATCTTCGTGACACGGTGGGTTGCCACGATGAGGTCCTCGTTGAGAACGAAGGTAACGGGGTCTCCGACTTTGATTTCCTCCGCCTGCGCCCTCTTGACGTAGATAAGGTCTCCGGGATAATACGTCGGCTCCATTGAACCTGATATTACCGTATATACCTGCAATCCGACGATCCTTGCGCCCATAAGAAACAGCGCGGCAAGGACTACGAGCCCTACAAGAACGGAAGTGAAGATATTGAGTATCTTTTCAAATAAGGTTTGCTTGGGTTTGTCCATATCGTTTTTCCTCAATTATTACGGCTCGGTTGTTTCCGGCTGTGATTCGGGTTCCGACGTATCAGAAGACGCGGAGGTTTCCGCGGGTTCGTCTTTTTCATCGGCAGTTACGTCAGTAACGGTCGTGTTTTCGGATGTTGTTTCGGGAGGTTCGTTCGTTTCTTCAACCGTGCTGTCGGGTTCGGTCAATGGAGCGGTAGTTTCGGCAGTCGTTTCGATTGCGGGTTCGGCAGTCGTCACGGGTGCTTCGGTAGTCGGTTCGGTTGTGGGTTTTGAAGTCTCATCGGCCGTTATGACCGGTGCCTTTGACGTTTCTTCATCGTCAATCGGCTCGTCCTCTTCTTCGACCTCTTCTTCCTCCTGGCTGTACTCAGCATCATGCGGAGGATGTGTCAGATCGAGGGTAGAAACAATTGTACTGCTGTCTGACGCGCGCTGTCCCCACATCGGGGTTAACTTTATCTTATATACTCCGGAAACGGTGAAGACGTACGGCTGATCGTCTTCGGTGACATTACCCTGCGGGATGTTTTCGGTATAAAAAATCGTCTGCGTTCCCTCTTCGGAAGTCTTAACCGATATGTGACAGAAGCCCGACTTTGCCGTACCTTCTTTTACAAGAGTGACTTTATATGTCTTAGTTGTATCAAGTTGATAGAATCCGTCTTCGCCCTTGGGTATTTGCGCACCGTTGATTTCTTCAACCGTAACATCAAGATTAAATGAAGCGGCGGTGATCTTGCTTGATCCGGTTGCTATCGAATCGGTAAACCACGCCCAGCTCAGCCCGAAAAGGCAGGTCATACAGAACAAAATACCTATGACTGACAACACAACGGAACGCACAAGCATTTTATCGGTTACTTTTTCTTCATTTTCTTTTTTCGGATCGTTCAACAGCCATTCAAGCAATTTCATTCGGTGTCCTCCTTTCTGTTGACTGATCTTTATTTTTAACGTTATTTCGGTAATCAAAAGGTATAAGCTGTTGCCTACGCCCTTTGATTACCGCCCAACCTCACGAGGAGGTTGGGGGTAAGGTGATAATCAGATTATGCAGCAGGATAAATCTGAACACCGTCAACTGTAAGCTTTATATCTGTTCCATTCTTTTCGATGTCATAAAGAGGATTGTTTCCAATCTGTGCTTCACCTTCATCTACAATATAGTTTGTCGGCCAGTTTCCGTTTACAGTACAATTTTTAATTTCTACATCATAGCGGTAGAACTCGGGATTGGAACCGTTGGACTTTATCAATACAGCAGGTTTCTTTGCGGGATTATTCATATTATTGAATGTGCATCCATCAAATACTACTTTATACTGAACAGTCGCGCCTTCGGAATATACATTTACTGCTTTACCACAAGTGTTGAATGTGCAGTCTTTGTAAGTTACACTAGTGTATGCCCACATATTATATTCAACAGCAGTCTGATTAAAGGTGCACCCTTCAAATACCATAGTTCCGTAAGAGAAAAGCAGACCGTTGATCGTGCAGTTTCTCAATGTAACATTACTATGCTGGAAGCCATGATAATTTGATTGTCCGCAGTTGATTACAAGACCGTCAAGTGTAACACCATCGATTCGGGCAATTTGTCCACCGTCCGTAGCATTAATTACGGTATTGCCGTCACCCTTTATGGTAACGCCGGGAGCTGCATTAATAAGTTTTACACCGCCTTCAACATTAGGAAGTATAATTGTATCTCCTGCTGTTGCTGCAGCTATAGCATTTGTAACATTGGTCTGAGTTGCTGCGGGTGTTGCGCCTGCTTCAACAACAATGGGAGCTTTGATGAGTTCGATAGTTACGTTTTCTTTGGTGCTTGCGTCATTAAGTGCTGCAGGAGTACCAATTACTTCACGTGCATCAAATTCAGTAAGGTTGTTGTAGTTATTTGATCTGTCGTTGATAATCGTGCAATTCTTTGCAGTATTGCCGGATACATCATAAGAACCGCTGGTCTTATAAGCACCGCCAAGAACGCCACCGACCTGTCTATAACCCTTAACGGTTACATTTTCAGCAGTACAGTTCTTTACAGAACCTATGCCTTCTTCAACAGAAAGACGACCTACAACGCCGCCGACCTTGTCGCCGTCATCATTGTTTTTGACAGCTGCTGCTACAGTTGCGTTTTTAACAGTACAATTGATAATATCGCCGTAATAGGA
>JAGHTD010000153.1 GCA_018065475.1 Candidatus Colimorpha enterica | reverse complement strand
ATATGAGGATGCTACCCAAATAAAGCGTGATTTGCTCTTTACGGCTTCGGCACCAATGACGATCTTGCCTTCACGGTCGCCTTCCTCCTTGGCGTAGAGGTTTGTTTCCTCTCCGATGTTTTCCTTGACGATACCGTTTATCGAAGTGGTGAAAAGGTTATTTACCGTCACGCCTTCGGGAAGCTCTTCCGCGACCTTGATCTCGTGGCTGAGGGGAAGGATGACGTAGGTGTTGTCGGCTACTGCTGACGAATACTGATTTTCAACGATCTGCGGAAGGATGTAGAACGGATACGAAGCGTAGCCGGAGCCGCTTCCTTCGATGATAAGCGAAGGATTGTAGCTCATACCGTACTCCGACGCAAGGCCGTAGATGTTGGTGAGGTCGGTGAACTCGAGCTTTGAAGATACGCCGGAAGTCATGACGACGTTTCCGCCATTTTCGAGATATGCCTTGACTGAGGCGGTCTCCTCAGCCGTGAAATCGAGGACAGGCGTCCTTATGATCACTATATCCGCGTCGGAAGGCACTCCGTCAGCCGATTTCAGATCAAGAGGAGCGACGTCGATATTCTCGGCCTTGATGTAGTTTGTAAGGTTTGCGTCGATCTCGCCTTCGCCGTGTCCCGTAGTATAGTAGATCTTCGGGAGCTTTTCGGCTGTCACGTAATCGATGGCGGAGTCAAGGAGCTGTTCGAGAGCGAAGAATGTCGGGTTATCGGGAGCGTAGCCCTGATAATAATAGTACATCTGTATCTCATAGTCGGAATACTGTTTGTAATATATATCGCTGTACTTTATCAGCTTGCTTCTTCCGTTTGAGGGATTGTTGACGATTACGTTTGTGTCAGTCGAAGCGATCGTTTCGTCTGTGTACTGTGAAACGAATGTCGGGCGGAGATCGGGGTCGATCTTCTCGACGCTGATCTTTGAATTGTAGCCCGCCGCTTTTGCTATGTAGTTGTAGATGACGTCGTCGGCATAGCTTGAAGCCGAAACGACGTAGATATTCAGCTTGTCCTTCACGCCTTCGATGATCCCGATGGATTCATCGCTTATATCGTAAAGCCCGATCCCGGAAACAGAGAGCTTGGTGAACTTTTCGGGAAGGTTGTTTATCGCAAGGTTGACAAGCACGATCACGGCGAGGACGATTGCGATCACCGCAACGCTGTACGAGCCGATCTTCAGCTTCTTTGAACTGCCGTTATTCATATTGTTCATATCGCCCTCCGTCAGTTCCAGCGCTTTTTCTCGAATACCTGAGCGGTCAGGAACGAGAAGAAGAACGCTATTGAAATATAGTAGATCACGGAGCTGAGGTCAAAGATCTCGTTGTAAACAAAGTTCTCGAGGTTGTTGAAGATAGAGATCTTTTCGATGACCTTCTGTATAAGTCTCGTATATTTTGTCTGATTGTTGAGATAGAAGCATACGTTCACGATCTCAAGTGCTGCCGCTACCGAAAGGGGGATCCAGTAGTTCTTCGTGAAAACGTAGATTATTACCGCAAAGGCGGCGATAAGAACGGTAAGCGAAACGAAGGACGCGATCGGCTCGGTCGGAATGCTGTTTGAGATGATATCCGAAGCGTAAAGCAGGATAAGAACGCCGGCGCTGAGCACGGCGGAAATGATCTGAGACTCGGAAGGTAAGGGAGGACATGAACATACAAGTAGCCACCATAGCTCCGCAGAGAAGGTAAAAACCGATCAGTGCAGAGAACGACATAAGGAAGTTCACGCTTCCGTAGAGGGAAAGGACGAATGGGATAAGAGCGAGAACGGCGACCGGAACGAGAAGGACGGTCATCATCGCAAAATATTTTGCGGCTACGATCTGTCCCGTCGTAAGAGGAAGCGAATAAAGGAGCTGTTCCGTCTTCTGATGCTTTTCCTCAGAGAACGAACGCATGGCGAGGATCGGTATCGCTATGAGCAGAATGAGATTGACGTAGGGAAGTGCGATCTCCATATTGGGGTTTCCGTAGTCGAAGCAGAGCGTCTTTACGAAAATGCCCGCCATAACGAGAATGAGCGAGATCGGAATATATCCGTTCATGTTTGTGAAATAGGATTTGAGTTCCTTAGAGTAAAGTGCTGACATGATCACTCATCCTTTCTGCCGAAGAGCGGAACGTAGTCGTCATCCTCGTCGGATTTTTCGTCCGTTTCGGCGTCTTCCTGCTTGTCTTCGGCTTCTTCGTCGTTTGCTTCGGGCTGTTCTTCTTCATCTTCTTCGCCGGGAAGCTCGGCCTCGGTCAGCTTGAGGAATATTTCTTCAAGCGAGGGCTCCGACTTTGTGAGACGGAGAACGCCGTAGTTGGCGGATATGAAAGCCCTTGAAAGCTCCTCCGAAACGTCGTATTCCTTTGCGACGTCGATCTCGACGTTATATACGTTGCTGTCGGAGGTTTTCTCGATGTTGTATGAAACGATACCTTCGACCGATCTGAGGATCGAATCAATGGCGTCGGGATTTGATCTTACCGTCATTTCGATCCTGTTTTCGGGAGTGTTGTCTTTCCTTATATTATCAAGCGTATCCGAAGCCACGAGGTTGCCGTGGTTGATTATCATTACGTGATCGCAAACCGCGCTGACCTCGGTGAGGATGTGGCTTGAAAGGATGATCGTCCTCGTCTCGCCGAGACGGGAGATGAGATCGCGGATCTCGATTACCTGACGGGGATCAAGGCCGACCGTCGGCTCGTCGAGAATTATGATCTCGGGGTCGCCGAGCATTGACATTGCGATACCTACCCTCTGCTTGTAACCCTTTGAAAGGTTCTTTATCAGACGGTTGCGCATATCGGTGATGTTGGTCTCCTCCATTGCGTTGAAGACCTCCTCATCGACCTGCGACGGCTTTATGCCCTTTGCCTTTGCGACGAAGGTGAGGTATTCGAGCGGAGTCATATCGGGGTAGAGAGGCGGGATCTCGGGCAGATAACCAATCGCCTTCTTTGCCGCCTTCGCGTCCTCATAGACGTCCTTGCCGTTTATCAGCACCTGACCGTCGGTAGGAGCGAGACAACCGGTTATCATATTCATGGTCGTGGATTTTCCCGCACCGTTCGGACCGAGAAAACCGTATATTTTGCCCGGTTCGATCGTGAAAGAAATATGGTTGACGACCGTGTTGCCGCCGTATTTCTTCGTGAGATTTTTTACTTCAATCAAAGCAATTTTCCTCCTGATTATCGGATTGCATTCAATTATACCATATTATTGTGTTGTAATTGTGTTGAACGGATGAAGAATGGATTAACAAAAAGCCGACACGGATAGTGTCGGCTGAGTGAATTAGTTGGCTTTTACAACCGATTCGGTATCTCTTGCGATCGCAAGCTCTTCGTTTGTCGGGATGACGTAAACCTTGACCTTGGAGTTCTTGGTGGAAAGCTCTACGATGTTGGGCTGGTGATGAGTCTTCGAGTTGAGCTCTCTGTCGATCTCGATTCCGAAATACTGCATATCCTGGCAGGCACGGTCTCTGAGCTCGGGGTTGTTTTCGCCCATTCCGGCGGTGAATACGACAGCGTCAAGTCCGTTCATGGCTGCCGTGTAGGAGCCGATGTACTTCTTGACCTGGTATGCGAGGATGTTGGCTGCGAGCCATGCGCGGTGGTCGTCCTTGAGGATAGCCGCCTCGATGTCACGGCTGTCGGAAGAAATGCCGGATACTCCGAGGAAACCGCACTGCTTGTTCATATAGTCAGCCATTTCGTCGGGGGTGAAGTTCTTTTTCTTCATGAGGTAGGTGACGATAGCGGGGTCGATGGAACCGCATCTCGTGCCCATTTCAACACCGTCGAGGGGAGTGAAGCCCATGGAGGTGTCGAGGCACTTGCCGCCCTTTACAGCGGAGATGGAAGCGCCGTTGCCGATGTGGCAGGTGACGATTTTGGAATCTTCACGCTTGATGCCGTCCTTCTCGAGGATGTCCATCATCT
>JAGHTD010000032.1 GCA_018065475.1 Candidatus Colimorpha enterica | reverse complement strand
GAAATCGGGTATGCTGAAAAAATATATCGGAAGGGCAAAAGAGGTCTGCCGTGGGGACGAAGTGCCCGTCTGCGATCTCTATCCCGTATGGGAAAAGCTCGAAGCGGCGGGAGCCGACACGACCGAACTGCTTGCAAACAAGCTCAACCATCCGATAAGGGAATACCATTACTATATGGCGATGAAGCTCGCCGAAATGATATTCTCGATAAACTGAAAAGTCGCTTTTGCGGTAAGATATCCTGTCATAAAGGCGGATAAGATATGGAGAACTCATGGAACCCATGGCACGGCTGCCGTAAGATCAGCCCCGGGTGCAGGAACTGCTACGTTTACAGAATAGACGCCATGCACGGCAGGGATGAGAACAGCTCTTTATGCCATAAAACGGCGGCTTTCGACCTTCCCGTGAAGCGTGCGAGAGACGGAAACTATAAAATCCCGTCCGGCACGACACTTTATACCTGCTTCACCTCGGATTTTCTGCTCGAGGACGCCGACGAATGGCGACCCGAGGCATGGAAAATGATGAAGGAGCGGAGCGATCTGCACTTTTTCTTCTTCACAAAGCGCATTGACCGTATGAAGGACTGCCTTCCTCCCGACTGGGGCAACGGCTACGGGAACGTGACCGTCGGATGTACCGTGGAAAATCAGCAGATGGCGGATCACCGCCTGCCGATCTTCCTCTCGCTACCGTTAAAGCACCGCGTCATCGGCGTCGAGCCGATCCTCGAAAGCGTTGACCTCACCGCCTATCTTGACGGGATCGGGGAAGTCTCCGTCGGCGGCGAATCGGGCGAGAACGTGAGGGAGAGCGATTACGGATGGGTGCTTGACATCCGCCGTCAGTGCGTGGAGAAAAACGTACCGTTCTTCTATCATCAGACGGGCTCGTATCTCCGCAAGGACGGAAAACTGTATATTATCCCGAGACGGCTTCAGGGTATTCAGGCGAGAAAGGCGCAGATAGATTTCAGACCGAAAAATGATTAAAAACGTAATTTTCGATATGGGAAACGTCCTGATAAGGTGGGATCCCGAATATATAATTTCACATTATTCAGACGATAAAGACGAGAGGAAAATGCTTCTCAATGCGATAATAAGACACCCCGACTGGCTCGAAAACGACGGAGGATTCATTGACGAAAATATCCTCCTTAGCCGGGTAAAAACGAGACTTGACGTGAAATATCACACATTAGCGGCTAATATTATCGACACCTTCGACAGGTGGATGTTTGCCTTTGACAGCATTGACGCCGCGCTCGCGGAGCTGAAAAAAAGAGGGTACGGACTGTACGTGCTCAGCAATTCCTGCCCGAGGTTCAGAGGAAAGATAGAGGCGCAGACCTTCTCGGAATACCTCGACGGGATCGTCATCTCGTCGGAGGAAAAAATGCTCAAACCGGACGTAAAACTGTTCGACCTTGCCGTCGGACGCTTCGGCATTGACAGAAAAGAAACGGTCTTCATCGACGATATAAAGGAAAACGTCGAGGGTGCGATAAAGGCGGGTCTGGGCGGTATCCTTTACAACGGACAGACCGAGACGCCCGACGCTCTCGTTAGAAAGATCACGGAATACGGAGGCAATATATGATCACATTCACAAAAAAGGCTGGAAAGGATTTCGTGATCCTGAATCTGACCGACCCTCAGCTTGCAAGCCGCGAATGGGCAACACCTGCGGGAGAACTGCTCAGAAGGACCGTAAAAGAGCTTATTAGCAGGTCAAAGCCCGACCTCATCACCGTCAGCGGCGATATGTCCTACGGCGGCGAGTTTGAGGCGTACGGGCATTTCAGAGATATGATGGACGGTTTCGGGATCCCGTGGGCGGTGGTTTTCGGCAACCACGACAACCAGGCGGGGCAGGATAAGGTCAGCACCGCCGTCGATATAATGGCAAAAAGCCCGCTGTTCACCTTTGAACGCGGGGACGGGGAAATGGGTATCGGCAACTATATGATCTCGGTCGAGCAGGACGGCGTCCCGGTCGAGACGGTCTTCATGATGGATACGCACGACAGATTCCCGGTTTACGACAAGGACGGAAATCAGGCGGATGAGGGCTGGGGCAAGCTTCTCCCGAATCAGCTCGCGTGGTATAAAGAGAACGCAGAGGCGCAGAAAAAGCGCGGAAACAGGGATTCGACACTCATAACCCACATTCCGATCTACGCTTACAGAGATGCGTTCTGCGCCGCCTTCTCGGGTGTATGCGACGATAAGGAGATCGACCTCAACGACAGCGCAAACCCGAAATACTGGAACGAGGGCTACCGCGATTCCTACGGAATAAAGCGCGAAGGTATCGGCTCTTATCCCGAAGACGAGGGAATGTTTGACGTGATAAAAGAGGTCGGCACCACGAAGACGATCATCACCGGCCACGACCACATCAACAATTACGTGATAAAATACGAAGGCGTCACCTTCGTGTATGCGCTCAAGACCGGTATGGGCTGTTACTGGGCGGAGGATATGAACGGAGGCACGTTCATCACCGTCGGTGACGACGGCGTAAAGGAAATACGCCACGAGTACGTAAAACCGTAAAATGAAGAAAACCCATTGAGACAAAATCTCGATGGGTTTTTGCTGTTTCAATGTCTTCAGATATCCGGCGGGATCAGTTGTTTTCGATCGTGAGGATGTCGGAGAATCCGGTGATGTCAAAGACCTCGAGGATCTCGTCACGGACGTTGACGATCTTCATGCTTCCCTGG
>JAGHTD010000026.1 GCA_018065475.1 Candidatus Colimorpha enterica | reverse complement strand
GTAAGAAAACCGTTCCCGCAAAGCTCGTGCACCTTTCCCGCCTCAAGCGGCGAGCAGACGACGCCGTCAAGCCCTGCCTTCTTGGCGTTCTGCGCATAGTGCATAACGACCCTGTCGATAGGTTCTCTGATCAGAAGATCGTTCTCCATGCTTTCCTGGGCGGTGGAGGTGAGCTGTGTGACGGCAATATGCAGAGGTCTCGTTCCGTCGGGACGGGTAAGCCCTTCGACAGCCGCTTCCATCATTTTTACGGTACCGCCCGCGTGAAGGTTGCAGATATCCACGTCAAGCGAGGAAAGCACCTTCATTGCTTTTTTTACGGTGTTCGGAATATCGTGAAGCTTGAGGTCGAGGAAGATCTTATGGCCTCTTTTCTTTATCTCTCTGACGATTGAGGGGCCTTCCGCATAGAAAAGCTCCATACCGATTTTCACGAATGGCTTTTCGTCTGTGAACTTATCAAGAAACTCGAGCGTTTTCTCTACGCTTGAAAAATCACAGGCAATGATCACGTCCTTACCCACGGTGTGCCTCCCCTATTATATCTTTCAGATTGTTTATTCCGTATTTGTCCATCGTTTCGGGCAGAGCGTTGATAATATCTCTGCAAACGTAAGGATCGATGAGGTTTGCCGCGCCTATCTCAACTGCGCAGGCACCAGCGAGCATCATTTCGATGACGCCCTCGGCGGAGCTTACTCCTCCGACACCGACAACGGGAACGCTGACCGTTTCGGCTACGAGATGGACGAGACGGAGAGCTGACGGGAATACAGCAGGCCCCGAATATCCGCCCATCTTGTTGGCGATGACAGGTCTTCTCGTCTTAAGGTCGATCCTCATTCCGAGCATTGTGTTTATCAGACTTATTCCGTCCGCGCCTGCGTCCTCGCACGCCTTGGCGATGACCTTTATATCTGTGACGTTGGGAGTGAGTTTGACTATGACCGGCTTGGTCGTAACCTTTTTGACGGATTCGACGACCTCTGCGGCACGGTCGGGATCGGTGCCGAGAGCCATTCCGCCGCCCTTGACGTTGGGGCAGGAAATGTTGACCTCAAGCCAGCCGACCTGTTCTTCTTTGTCGAGCTTTTCACAACAGTAAACGAAATCGCTGACGTCAAATCCGCTGACGTTGGCAATCACCTTTTTATTGAAGCACTTTTTAAGCTTCGGAAGCTCTTCGGAAATTACCTTTTTGACACCGGGATTCTGAAGGCCGATAGCGTTGACTATACCGTTTCCGCAGTCTGCGATCCTCGGCGGCGGGTGGCCGAAGCGCGGTTCCCTCGTCGTTCCCTTGAAGGAGAACGTACCGAGGCAGTTTATATCGTAAAGCTCTGCGTATTCGTAACCGTACCCGAACGTACCCGAAGAAGGGATAACAGGGTTGTCAAGTTCTATACCGCAGAGATCGACATTCAGTCTTCCCATAATATCTCCTCCTTCTTCATGACGGGGCCGTCCTTGCAGATACGCTTATATCCCGTGATCGTCTTGCAGGAACAGCCCATGCAGGCGCCGAAACCGCAGCCCATTCTCGCTTCAAAGCTGAACTGTCCGCTCGTCTTTGACGCTTTATAAACAGCTTTCAGCATCGGTTCGGGCCCGCAGGTGTAAACAAACGAATAGTTTTCGGGCAGAATATCGGTCACAAAGCCCTTTTTGCCATAGCTTCCGTCAACCGTTGAGACAAAAACGTCGGGTGTGAGTGCTTTGAACTCGTCAACATAGAACACGTCGCTTGCGGTATTGAAGCCGAGGACGACGCTGACCTTCTTTCCCTGCTTCACAAGCTCTTTTGCGAGCTTGTAGAGAGGAGGAACGCCGACGCCTCCGCCGATAAGGAGAGGACAGTCTCCCGCCTCGCTTATATCGTATCCGTTTCCGAGACCCGAAAGGACGTCGAGAACGGTTCCTTCGTTTAGACCGCTCATCTGATCCGTTCCGTGGCCGACGCCCTTGTATATGATCGTCAGTTTTCCCTCTTCGCAGTCGCAGACCGAGATCGGTCTTCTCAAATATTTTCCTTCAAGCTTAATGTTTACAAACTGCCCGGGATTTTTTATCTCCGAGGTATCGCCGAGAAGGACCATTCTGTAAACGTTTTCGGCGATCTTTTTGTTTTCGCCGACAGTATATAATACTTTATTCATCTTTCCGTCCTTTCAGGCGTCGATAGTGGAAATTGTGAGCGTAGTCTCTTCAAGAACGTCGAGGAGGACCTTTACCGTGTCAAGCGAGGTGAACATCGTCACGTTGTTTTCGGTCGCAAGACGGCGAATCTGCATACCGTCGCTCACCTGACCGGTCGCCCCGATGTCGCGGGTGTTGATAACGTAGG
>JAGHTD010000216.1 GCA_018065475.1 Candidatus Colimorpha enterica | reverse complement strand
GTTTTGAGCATTCCCTCCATCGCACCGGCGATGCCGATGAAAATGACGCTGATACCGCAGGCGGTCTGAAGCGACTCGCGGTGCCGGTCCTTTATGAGATTTCCGAAAAGATGACCCGCAACGCCGCCGACGATTATCGCCCCGGTGTTGATGAGAGTTCCAAGTCCGATCATATTCTGCCTCTTATTTGGTTTTGAAATATTTAGACAATATTATATAGCGTTTCGCGCTTTGTGTCAAGGGTGCTTTCGGCAGAAAATGGATATTGCAGGGCTGATTTGGAGTGCGCGGGAGACGGTGAGGATCCCGCACGTCAAGCTCCCTACGGGAGATGTGTTCACTCTATGGCGAAGGATTCACGTGCCCAGCTCCCTCCGGGAGGAGTATTTGCTTTGAAGTAAGCACTCGCTTGTCCACCTTCCTCCGGGAGGAAGGTGTCGCCGTAGGCGACGAAAGGAGCCCGCGGTATTAACGATTATGTATCATAATAAATAGAAACGAAACGAAATCGTCAGTATATCTTCTCTCGGTATAGATTTCTGTAAAATAGAGCGATCGCCGGGCTCCTTCCACCGCAAGCGGTCCCCCTTCCTCCCGGAGGGAGCTGGACAGCGGCGATCATCTCTCATTCTGAATGAAGTTTGCAATATTCGTCAGTCTGCAAACGGGAGGAGCAAAGCGAAGCTCGTGAAGCGCGAAGCGGTGAATGACCAGCCTCCCCTGTGCAAGGGGAGGGGGACCACGAAGTGGTGGAAGGGTTGTCTATTGAAAGATGTTACTATTGTCCAAAACAACCTCTCAGTCACCTTACGGTGACAGCTCCCGCTTACAAGAGATGAGCAAGCTCATCTCGGGGAGCCTATATGTAGCCGTATTGTTTGTTCAAATCCATACAAACGGGAGCACCAAGGCGCTCCCCTACGGAATTATCCACGTGCCGAAGGCACACATCACAGCGCTGTAAGCGCGCATCACTTGCCGAAGGCACGCGCTTGCGCTTATCACTGTTCCGCTTGCGGGGACGCATCACTCGGCATAGCCGATAGCCCCCTCCCTCACCGACAGAGACGCCTCACTTTTCTTCCGCGTTCTTTTTCTTCTTCGAGCCGAGGACGAAGCCGAGGACGCCGAAGACGACGGAGCATGCCACGCCGACGATAATGGCGAGACTGCCGTCGGAGAGTGTCGAGCCGGAGGGATTTACCGTAGAATATTTCGGGTCGTGCTCCGCACGGATGCTCTCGATCCTTGCTTCGCATTCGGTTGCGGCTTCCTCATCTTTCACATAGTTTCTGTATGAAAAGACCGCCTGGTCGTAATACGCTACCGCACCGCGCCAGTTGCCGTCATTCAGCACCTTTTCCGCCTCGTCAACGTAGATCTTTGCTTCCCAACGGTAATACTCATCGGCAGTTTCATTGTCGTTCATAAAGAGCTCGCATGCACTTCCGACCGTATTGCATATAACACCGGCATCGTAAGCGGCGCTGTCCGGGTCTCCGTTTGTCAGCGCTCCCTCGACTGCCTCTTTGCCGCATTCAAGGAACTTCGTGTAGATCGGGTCGTTCATGGATTTGACCGACTCCCCGGATGCCAGTTCTTCGCTGTATTTATAGTTGAGCGTGAGCATATACACGTAGAAGGCGTGCATATTCAGCCCGTGGAGAGCGAGATAATCCGCCCCGAGCTCATAATAAAGCACGATATGTGAGAGGGGATCGGCGTAAAAGTTGCCGATTTCGTTCGCTTTTTCAAGCACGAGCATCAGCAGATCGGAGGAACCCAAAATCGATGCCTCCGCTTCCTCCTCGGTTACCATGGCAAGCACCTTGTGCGGGAAGTCGTTGCCCTGATGCTTTTCGTTGAGCGCGGAAAGGGCTTCTTCGATCTCTTCGGAAAGGTCGGTGTCACCGCTCTTGGCGGCAAGCGCCTGGGCCTTTTCGTAATACAGGATGGCGAAATCGTCGTCGGTCAGAGCTTTCGCTATTTCACAGTAAGCCGCCGCACCCTTTTTATAGAAATCGGTCAGATCGCTGTCGTTCAAGCCGAGAGACCTGAACTTTTTTATGATCGTTTTCCATTCGTCTCCGGTCTTCGTCTCGTTCTTATAGGCGAAGAGTGCCTGCTCGCAAAACTTGACGATCTCTATCTCGGGCTGACCGTCTTCCTTGGCTTTAAGTGCCTGTTCGAGATATTCGTCGCCGGAAAGGTTCTCGGCAAATGCGGGGATGACGGCGGCGGAAAGCATTGCGGCGATCGTAAGCACCGCAAGTATCAAACTGATTATTTTTTTCATTTTATTTTCTCCTTGAAATAGGTTTCATTCTTGTGAATCGTCCGCAGGAGCGACAATTATTCATTGTCTATCTTAAACGGATAATCGATCAATTTTTCATTTATCGTATAAGGA
>JAGHTD010000054.1 GCA_018065475.1 Candidatus Colimorpha enterica | reverse complement strand
AATAAAAGAAACGGGTTTGACAAGCCTCCCCTGTGCATAGGGGTAGAGATGAGCAAGCTCATCTCGATGACCGCGGAGCGGTGGAAGGGTTGTTCCTGCCGGATGTAACTTTTGCAGAATGTTAGAATAGCCCGAAACAACCCTTCCGTCATCCTTCGGATGCCACCTCCCGCTTACGAGAGATGCTTCGCATCTCGGGGAGGCTATACATTGCCGTTTCTTTTTCATTCTATTTGTCGTTATTCAAAATCGTTCGTTCCAAAGCGAGGCACAAACTATGAATGAGGCACTCGCTTGTCAACCTTCCTCCCGGAGGAAGGTCTTTCATTCGTCCTTGCCATTAAGTAGGGGAGCGCCTTGGTGCTCCCGCTTTGATCGGATTTGCCGACAGATACGGCTGTCGGCAGTCCGGAAACGGATTTTTTAATAATTTTTGAAAAAATCACAAAAATGCTTGACGACTCGGGGGGTATGGTATAATGTTTACAACAATAAAAAATATATCAAAACCGGAAAGGATCTATTAACCATGAAAAACAACAAAAACACAAAAATCATTATCGTCGCTCTCCTTATCGTTTCGTTTTTGGTTACGATTACCTCGTGCGTCGTTGCCAACGGCAAAGGTGGCGAGACAAACAATGACATGATCGAGGTTGATGACACTTCTGATGTTAAGCAGTTTGAAAATGACGAGATAATTGATGATACATCGACACATTCAAAGTATATATTCTGCCCTATTGATAATATTAATTGTATAAAAGAATTGCCGGAGAATGTAAAAATCCCTGTAGCCATATATTTTCTCTTTGAGGAGCCGGAGCCGGATTATTTCAGAAAAATTGCTATTGAAAAAATGGGCTACGAATATGATGAGGAATTAGGAACGGCAGTCTTTGGAGATAATCCCATTTATCAGGATTATCATGTATTAAAAGAAAAACTGCAGGATGAATGGCGTCTTAATGCTGAAATCGAATATGCAGAAAAATACTTGAAAGAATGGGAATTAGGACCTGTTGAAAGATTTACATTTATCTTTACCGAATTGACAAAGAATGAAATGCAAGAGCTGGTGGAAATCGGAGTTGTATCAACCATAAGTTACAATTAACTTTTTCAACCAATCACAATTCTTTCTTTTGAAGTCGGTTATTCATCAACAATTAACAATACAACAAAAAAGGACGCGCGGCGTCCTTTTTTGCTTTCGATAATATTTTCATTTGTTAATTTCGCGGTCTTTTTACAGTTTTATATTGACTTTATCTCCGTTTTATGGTAAAATACAATTTCAAAATACGTGACAAAAGAGGTATTTATTATGGAAAATCTCAGAGCCGGTGTCATCGGCCTCGGCGGCAGAGGATACGGAATGGTCAAGGCCGTTCTCCTCGATATGCCCGGAATTGAAATCACCTATATCTGCGATCTGTATCAGGACAGAGTTGACAGAGCGTATGAGCTTATCAAAGAGAAGCAGGGCTTTGCGCCCAAGACGACGCTCGACTACCGTGAGGTCATCGCTTCTCCCGATACGGACGTCATCCTTACTTATTCCGCGTGGGAAGCTCACGTCGAGATCGCTATCGCCGCAATGAACGCAGGCAAGTTCGTCGGCACCGAGGTCGGCGGCGCATACACCCTTCAGCAGTGCTACGATCTTGTAGAGACCTACGAGAGAACGGGCGTTCAGTGCATGATGCTCGAGAACTGCTGCTACGGCAGAGAAGAGCTCCTTACCCTCAATATGGTCAAGCAGGGCATCTTCGGCGACATCGTATTCTGCTCCGGCGGTTATCATCACGATTTAAGAGACGAGATCACGGGCGGAGATAAGAACAGACATTACCGTCTCCGCAACTACAAGGCGAGAAACTGCGAAAACTACCCGACGCACGAGCTCGGCCCTATCGCAAAGGTGCTTGACATCAACCGCGGCAACCGTATGCTCGGACTTCACTCGATGGCTACCAAAGCGGTCGGCCTCAACGATTACGCCGCAAAGACCGAGGGCGTCGATCCCTCTCTCGCAAACTTCAAGTTCGCCCAGGGCGATATCGTCACGACGGTCATCGACTGCGCAAACGGTCAGAACATCGTCCTCACCCTTGACACATCCCTCCCGAGAATATACTCCCGCGGCTTCACGGTAAGAGGCACGCACGGAATGTACAGCGAATGGGACGGAGAGATCATCATCGACGGACAGATCGACCCCAAGTTCGAGTGGTCACGCCTTGACGACGCAAACAACATAAAGAGATATTACGAAAAGTATGAGCATCCGATCTGGCAGAAGTTCTTAAACGACGGCGTCAGAGGCGGACACGGCGGAATGGACTGGCTCGTCACCGAGGCGTTCATCGAGGCAGCAAGAAACTCCTCGTCGAAGCCCCCGATCGACACCTACGACACCGCAAGCTGGATGTGCATCACTCCTCTTTCCGAGATCTCCATCAAGAATCACGGCAACTACGTCGAGATCCCCGACTTCACCTCGGGACGCTGGAAGGACCGCACCGACTTCACCGTCGGAGAGTTCAACATCGACTGATAATTCCGAAAGCACCGCCATGCGGTGCTTTTGCTTTTGCCCCTTCTGCGGAGCTTTTCACAAAAAAAGTCGGAAAAATGCAACTTTTTTCACAAAAGGTATTGACTTTATCGCTTTAATGTGGTAAAGTATTAAAGCGATAAAATCAAGAGGGGAAACGCTATGTCAAATTACAGAAACGAAGCCACCGACAGACTGCTTTCGACGATCGTCAAGCTGAAGGATATCGACGAATGTTACGCATTTTTCGACGATATATGTACGATAAAAGAGATACTTGATATGGCTCAGAGATTTGATACCGCGATCAGACTCGACCGCGGGGAAAGCTATTCAAGGATAGCGTCTGAGGTCGGCGTATCGACAGCCACGATAAGCAGAGTGAACCGCTGTCTCGAATACGGCGCGGGCGGATACAGGAATGCCATTGAGAAAATGAAGGAAGAAACCGAAAATGCAGATAGATGACGCACTGCTGAGAAAAAGCGAAATAATCAACCTTAAGCTCCGCAAGCTCTTTGAGGACAACGGTTATACGTCTTACAGGATGAGCAAGTTTGAGGAATACGACCTTTACGCCGAGAACAAGGATTTCCTCGTCTCGGATAACGTCATCACCTTCACCGACGCGTCGGGGAAGCTGATGGCTCTCAAGCCCGACGTTACGCTCTCGATAATCAAGAACAGCAGGGACGTCACCGACGGGCTGACGAAGGTCTATTACAACGAAAACGTTTACCGCACGTCGAAGAACGACGGCATCTTCCGCGAGATAATGCAGTCGGGTATCGAGTGCTTCGGCTCAACCGACGAAGATACGTACGTCTCGGTCCTCTGCCTTGCGGCAGAGGCGCTCCGCCTTTTCGACAGGGAAGCGGTGATCGTCCTCTCCGATCTCGACATCATCGACTCGGTCTTCGGGGCAACCACCGACGATATCAGAAAGACGGTGTTCGACGCCTTCTCGAAAAAGGATCTTACGCCGATCACGGCGCTGTGTGACGATAAATACGGCGTGCTTTCGGCCCTCTCCGATATAAGCGGGACGGTCGCCGAGGTCATGCCGAAGCTCGACGCCCTGCTCGGCGGTGATGAAAAATATCCCGCCTTCCGTTCGCTTCTCGAAAAGCTCGGCGGTTCGGGATACGGGGACTGCTTCAGAGTTGATTTCTCCGTCAGCGGGGACATAAACTACTACAACGGCATAGTATTCAAGGGCATAGTCAAGTCGAGCCCGACACCCGTTCTTTCGGGCGGAAGATACGACAGACTGATGAAAAAGCTCGGCAGGAAAGCGGGCGCGATAGGATTTGCCGTTTACACCGACCTCATTGAACGCGACTTCGGTCTAAAAAACGACGACGGATATATCAATATCGCGCTTCCGAAAGGACGGCTCGGCGAAAAGGTGTATTCGATGTTCGCGGAGGCGGGTTACGAATGTCCCGAGGTCCTCGGTCAGAGCAGAAAGCTGATCTTTGAGAACGAAAAGCTGAAAATCAGATATTTCTGGGTAAAGCCCTCCGACGTGTCGATCTACGTCGAGCGCGGAGCCGCCGATATCGGCGTGGCGGGGAAGGACATCATAGAGGAATATTCCCCCGACGTTTACGAGCTTCTCGACCTCGGGTGCGGCAGGTGCCGTATGGCCGTAGCCGCTCCGGTCGGCTTTAAGGACGATACCTCAAAGACGCTGAGGGTAGCGACCAAGTTCACGTCAACGGCGATGAGCTATTATCGCGGCAAGGGCAGGGATATTGATATTATCAATCTCAACGGCTCGATAGAAATCGCCCCGATCCTCGGGCTTTCGGACGTGATAGTTGATATTGTCGAGACGGGAACGACGCTGAAAGAGAACGATCTGACCGTCATCGAGGAGATAATGCCTATAAGCGCGAGACTGATCGCCAACAAGACGGCGTTCGGCTTCAAGAGCGAAAGAACGGAAATAATTGCGGAGGCCCTGAGGAAAGTCAGGGAGAACAGAGAATGATAAAAATACTGAAATGCGGTGAAGTCGGAAAAGATACGATATTTGCCCGCAATATGCCGACGGTGAACGTCAGCGAGATCGTGAGAAGTATTCTTTACGACGTAAAGATGAGAGGCGACGATGCCCTCAAAGAATACACCGAAAGATTCGACAAAGCCAAGCTTGACAGTCTTGCCGTGACGAAAGAGGAAATGGACGAGGCGCTTGCCTCCGTCGAGCCGTCGTTTCTGGAAATACTGAAAAAGGCGGCGGCAAACATAAGAAAGTTCCACGAGAACCAGAAGCGGAGCGGATTTATCATCAACGACGAGAACGGTATAGTCCTCGGTCAGAAGGTCATCCCTCTGAAAAGAGTGGGGCTTTACGTCCCCGGCGGTACCGCATCCTATCCTTCGACGGTGCTTATGGATTCTCTGCCGGCGAAGATAGCGGGCTGTGAGGAGGTCGTCATCGTCAATCCTCCGGGAAGCGACGGAAAAATATCTCCGGTAATTATCGCCGCAGCGTACGACGCCGGTGAGGAAAAGATATTCAAGCTGTGCGGCGCGCAGGCGATAGGCGCTCTTGCGTACGGT
>JAGHTD010000102.1 GCA_018065475.1 Candidatus Colimorpha enterica | reverse complement strand
CGGATCGTCCTTCTCCGGCCGCAGAAGCGGCGGAGGAGGTTTCACCCGCGGAGGCGGAGCCGGAAGAAGATAAAAGAAAACGCAGCCGACGGCTGCGTTTTTTCATTATTTGCGATACGGATAATATCCGCCGAATGTTTCGGGATCACCTGATCTGAAATGCAGGACGTTTTATGCCGTCGGCAATGGCAAGCTCCGCCTGGCGGTCAAAGTCCACCCATTCTACCCTGTCGGAGAGGGTGTTCTCGATACGTTTGGCAACTTCACCGAGTGCACGGACACCGACGCGGTTGCCGTTTGAGAACATAGACTGCCAGTGCGTGCAGAGAATGGGGAAACAGCCGTCGTCAAGTGCCTTGACGATCGTTCCGCTTTTGCCGTCCTCCGAAATATATCCGTCGGCGATAAAGCGGACGTATTCATCCGAATCATCGTCACGGTCAATGCTCTGCCAGAAGCCGTCTCCGACCGTATAAGGGATAGATACGACCGTTCTTCCGCCCTCGTCGTATTCCACCCACGGGCGTATGTTCTTTTCTCCTACGATTTCGTGCAGGAAATACCACGATTTCTTCTGCCCGAACACACGGTCAAATGCACCTGCGACACCGAGAACGTAATTCTTCTCATTGTGAACGCCGAAATCCCACGGCGAGGTGACACCGGTGCAGCGAATGCCCGCGTCACGGTCGATCTCCAACGCATAGGCGATGTAGTCGGTCATTTCCTCCTCGGTCGCGTGGACAGACCATTCGCGCTCGGTTTCGGAAAGATATTTTCCAGTTTTCAGATCGAGAGTCAGATGGTGCGTCAGGATCTCGGGGCAGAACGAAAAGTATCCGGACAGACGGGAATTGACGGTGTCGATCCATTCCCGCAGAACTTCACGTGAAAATCCGCCGACGCTTTCGCAGATATTGCCGTAACATCCGGGGTTTGGTACGACGGAGAACTTTCCGCGGATACCGTATTTCTCGACGGTATCGCAGAACCGGAACAGAAAATCGTTCGGTATATTTTCAAGGATCGGTCTGCCGTCCTGTGTAAAAGGCGGCTCAATGTGTTTGTAATAAACCTGAACGAGCGGTGCGCTGTCATCAATTATCAACGAGATCGGAGTTTTCATATTTTCACCCTTTCAGAAAGCCGAATTGCGTTATTTCCCTATTCCTTTCGGAAATACCGTCCTGTAATAGTCGTTGTTGAGGATGTACTTTGAATACTTGTAGAGCGCCGTAAGCTGTTCAGAATAATGCTCGACGTAGGTGCCGAGCTGTTCGTCAGTCAACTGTTCGCCCTCAAACTGCGTAAAGAGCTTCTTCGACGAATTGTAGAAGCCGTAGTCGGTGATCCAGTTCTGACTTGAAGAGATCGCACCCACGTTGCTCATATTGAGAATCACGAATCCCTCTGAGGTCGAAAGGATGTCTCTGCCTATGATGAGGCGGGAGTCGTATTCCTCTCCGAACAGGTTGAGCACCGTCGGGAGAATGTCGATGGCGGAGCAGACCTTGTTGATCTCTACCGGCTGTTCCATAGAGGACGACCAGATGATGAGAGGCGCTTTGTAAAGCTCGTAGTTGAGATAAATATTCTTCTCGGGGAGGCAGTACATCTGCGACAGTGCCGCGGTGTTCATCGTCTCGTCCTCGGAGATCTGATACGGATAATGGTCGGGGGACATGACGAATACGGTATCGTCGAGTATTCCCTTTGCATCAAGCTCGCTGATGAGCTTCTCTACCATAAGCTCGACTTCGTACTGCGCCGCAATGTAGGACAGCGCGTATTCTGCCGTGTATGGCTCACCCTTGGCGTTCTTTGGCTTTGCGTCAAGAATAAGATCCTTATGTCTGCGAGCCATGGAACTGTTCCAGGTCTGATACGGATGTCCGCTGACGGTCATATAATAAATATGGAAAGTACTGCCGTCATCGGGAATATACGAGACGGTGTAATCGGCGAGATCCTTGTCCGAAAGAGGCCACGATCTCTTGAAGGTGACGTCCCAGCCGTCGGTGCCGTGATAGTCGCCTGCGGCGACATATTTGGTGCCGTAGAACTCGTAGCCGAAGTTGGGGTGGGATAAGTTTCTGCCGTAATATGACGCCGTCCAGTTGTGGAAGCCGAGCGTCTTATATCCGTCCGCTTTCAGCATATTTCCGACGGTGAACGGCATATAGTTCTCGGCAGAAGTCTTGAGACAGCTTGCCTTTGTGTAGAACATGCCGGTGATATTGGCGTATTCGCCGGTCGCGGTCGAGCCGCCCCAGTTTGAACAGTAGTAATTGTTGAAGACGAAGCCCTCGTTCTTCATTTTGTAAAGCGTGGGCGTCAGCTGCTCGTTTATCGCGGCGGGAGCCCAGCTTTCGACGGTGATCCAAATAAGGTTTTTACCTTCAAACATGCACGTGTACTCGTTTTTGAGGGTTGGCTCGCGGTTTGCGAAATAATTGTGCGCCGCCTTGAGGTTCTTGTCCTTGGTGCCGGCTATCAGCTTATCGAAATCAATGTCGAGCACGTTGGGGCTCGTATCTACCGGCTCTACGTACTCGGTGGTTTCGTCCTCAGCGGTGGTAACGTCTGACGGCTCCGTATCGCTTTCAAACGGGTTGACGTATTCGGTATCGGTGCCTTCGGGATCGTCGGGGCGTCCTATGGGATCCCCGAAGATCGCATAGTTGAGGTCAAGACGTCCGGAGGTCAGAAGACCGAATCTCGCGCCCGCGTCGGACATATTGAAGCCCTCTCCGTAATAGTATCTGTCGCCGAGCACCTCGTCCTGCGAGCCGACGTATCCTACTCCGGCGAAAAAGCAGAAAACAGAAAGGCAGAGACAGACGATCTTCAGCTTGCCGTTCATCGCATATACGGGATACTTCTTACGTCCGAAGATTATGAAAAGCACCATGGGCACGAAAAGAAGGATCACAAAATGGATGTTTCTGAAAATGACGCCGAGTGCCTCGCGCCAGAACTGGACGACGTTTCCTCCCGCCGCTGCGGCGGTCGAAACGCTGAGGAACTCCTTGAAGAACTTGTAGAAAATAAGCTGTATCCCGAAATAGACGGTGAAGAACGCCGTGACGATTATCGTCAGGACGTAGTTTACCTTCTTCGTGAACAGCGAGCAGACGAAAGCGGCTATGAGCCCGAAAGGAACGGCAAATACCGTCGCATAGACGAGGAACCTGAAAGAAAAGCCGAATCCGAGCGAAACGTGCGTCAGATATTCAAGATACAGGAAGAACACCGAAAAAAACCATATCGTTCCCAATCCCGATATGAGCTTTTCCTTTTTCCGGTCGGCCTTCGTACGTCTTATCTCTGCTCTGCGCCCGAGCTGTTTTCTTAAGAAAAACATCGCCGCAGGCAGAAAAATGATAACAGAAAATAAAATAATGACTGTCAGAAAAGTTGCAATAAATCTCATAATAATCTCCGTCGTTTATTCTTAAATGTCTTTTACCGAAAGTACGTAAAGATTTTCGCCGTCAACTCTGAAAGCGACGTCATAATCCGAAAATCTCATACTGTATATTCTTTCGGCATCGTTCTGATACGACGGGCGGGGGTCGTCCGCCAGCGCCTTCATCAGCGTTTCCCTTTTCTTCTCCGGGATCCTGCCGAGGAGTGCGTCTCCGTCGCATACGTTTAGTTTATGCCCCGCCGCTCCGTCCGAGAAGCCGCCGACGGCTTCCGGATGGGAATCGGACGAGGCAATATATGGTTTGATGTCAAATATCGGCGTACCGTCGAGAAGATCGACTCCAGAAACGAGTATCGTGTCGCCGAGGGTTTCCGAATGTTCTATCCCCTCTATCTTCACCGAGGAGATACCTATCGGGTTCGGTCTGAAAGGCGAGCGGGTGGCAAACACTCCCATTCTCACGTTGCCTCCGAGACGCGGAGGACGCACGGTAGGGCTCCATTTTTCGGTATGCGATTCCGAAAAGTCAAAGATGATCCACAGGTGAGAAAAACCTTCAAGTCCTCTCAGCGCTTCCCTCACCCGATATTCGGGGAGAAAAACGATCCTGCCCTCGGCTTCCGTGCGGCTGCTCTGCCTCGGGATGCCGAACTTCTCCTTGAAATCGGTCTCTATATACGCAATATGCTTCATATTTACCGAATCGCTCATATCTTACCGCCTGCATATTGATTTTTGCCTCTCCGTGTGGTAAAATATATTACAACGGAGAAGAAAAATGAGAAAAAGATTTTTTATGCCGGATCTGTATCTGGACACAATATACGATATTGATCTTGACCGGCTCGTCGAAATGGGGATAAAAGCGGTACTGCTCGATATCGACAACACCCTCGTCACCTACGACGATCCCGAGCCGACACCCCCGGTGCTCGCCTGGTTTTCAGAGCTTGAAAAGCGCGGGATAAGGATCGCTTTTATATCAAACAACGACGAGGCGCGCGTTTCGCTTTTCAACAGCCGTCTCGGCTATTTCCATTCAAGCAAAAGCGGGAAGCCGTCAACGAAGTATTACAGACGGGCGCTTGAACACATCGGCACGGACGAGAACCACGCCGCCGTCATAGGCGACCAGGTCTTCACCGACATCGTAAGCGGGCACCTGCTCGGCAGTTACTCGATTCTCGTCAATCCAATCAAGGACAAGACGACGCTGTTTTTCAGATCAAAGCGCCTGCTTGAAAAGCCGATACTGAAAAGATACCGCAAAAAAGGTCCCAAAAGAGGAGTGTAAGCTCCTCTTTTTATATTTCTTCGTCGTTCTTATGCTTTTCTATGTCTGAAACGAGATATTCTCTCACCTTCATCTTCCAATCGGAGAAGCCGTTGAACAGCGAGAAGAAGCCCTTGTAAAGCGGGATAGAGATTGCGAGAAGAACGGTGAGGACCATCCATCCCTCAATATTCATCGGCTTGACCTCAAACAGGTCGGGGAGCACGATGACCGCGATGAGGTAGAGAAGTCCCATTCCGCCGAACAGCACCTTGTGAAGCAGATTCATCGGTCTGCACACTCTGAACAGCATGATGTAAGCCACAAAGGAGAAGATGAAGAATGCGACCGAGAACGAAACGTCGTTTGATATTTTGAACACTCTGACAAAGAGGATAGACCACGTGACAAGCACGATAGAGGTCAGAGCGCAGGGGAACGCCTTGAACAGCACGTTTTTCAGGAACTTGCCCTTGATGAGGTTCTCGTTGGGTTCAAGAGCAAGGAAGAAGGACGGGATGCCTATCATGAACATCGAAACGAGAGAGAGGTTTGCCGGTTTCAGAGGATAAAGCGTCTGCGAGAAGAGTGCGATTATCGTGAGG
>JAGHTD010000004.1 GCA_018065475.1 Candidatus Colimorpha enterica | reverse complement strand
GCACTGTATAGCTCCCTCGGGGAGGGGCACTAACTTTGAAGTGATGACGCACGGAGCACCTTCCTCCGGGAGGAAGGTGGCACGGCTTGCCGTGACGGAAGGAGCCCGCGAAACTTCATTTGTCGTATCGCAATAAATAGAATATAAAATAAACGATAAGGAATAGGCTCCCCGAGATGAGCTTGCTCATCTTTTGTAAGCGGGAGCTGGCGAGCGTAGCGAGACTGAGAGGTTGTTTCGGGCTGATGTTTCTTTTTGCCGACAACAACCCTTCCACCGCTTCGCGGTTTCTCGCCTGCGGGTTCAGTCGCTGCGCGACCCTCCCTTTGCACAAGGGAGGCTTGCTTCGGTGAAGATTTCCTTCAAATAAACCGATCGCCGGGCTCCTTCCACCACGTAGTGGTCCCCCTTCCTCCCGGAGGAAGGTCATCCGTTCGTGCCGCACCGCCTAGGAAGGGCTCACGCTCATATTTGCCTCAAAGAATGCTCTCCCCCTGAAAAGCCGGGCGGGATGCCGTCACAAAACAAAACATCCTCCGGCGCATCGCGCCGGAGGATTTATCTTTTAAATTATTCTTATACCGGAACCTTGAAGACTGCCTTCTTTACGTGGCATTTTTCCTTGCCGGTGAGCCCGGGAGCGTGAGCGTCCTCGGGGAGCAGGATGCAGAACGTGCCGGGGACCATGTGCTTGCGTGCGCCGGAAGCGGTGCCGAAGGTGATGTCCTTGACCTCGTTGTACTCGGTGTTGGGTGTGAAGTCGAGGACGTCCGCTACCTCGATGTCTTCCTCACCGCTGATGATGTACTGGATATCGACGTATTTGTCGTGCGTCTCGTATTTCGGCTCGTCCTTGGTGTCGTAGTCGGAGACCTTGATGTAAATGCCGTCCTCAAGGTCGTATTTGCCGTTTTCGAGGCCGTCCGCCTTGCCTGTGTAGATGAAATCGAGGCAGACCTTGATGCGGTCCCAAGTGCCTTTGTTTACTCTGATTACTTCGTTTGCGTTCATTTCTTTATTCCTTTCTTTCGGGGAATTATTTCACCTGTAATTATATCACTTTCGCCGCCTTTTGTCTATATTATTATTGACTATTCTGCCGATAAATGTTATAATATGGCATACACGGAGGCGTATTATGGAAGATGTAAAGAAAATTGACAAAAGAATGTCTGCCGACACGACTGTCAGCGAGGGGATATTATTCAGAAACGTGCTTGAAAAGCCGTTTGAGATATACGGGCTTATGCAGAACGACGAGACCGGCTTCTGCCGTCTGCCTCTCGACGTGGCGAAAGAGGTTTCAAATGGCGTTTACGGTCTTGCGCCGAACACGGCGGGCGGAAGAGTGCGCTTTTCCACCGACTCGGACGTCGTCACGCTGAAAATCGAGCTTTACGGGCTCACGAAGTTCGACCACATGGCGGCGATCGGCGTTCACGGTTTTGACCTCTTTGAGGACGACGGGGGAGAGGGCATTTTCATCGGCTCATTCCGCGTCCCTCACATCGAGGACAACAAATACACGTCGTCTATATCTCTGAAAACGAGAAAGATGAGAAATCTGACGATCAACTTCCCGCTTTACAACGGCGTAAAATCGCTTGAGATCGGCCTCAGAGAGGACGCTTCACTCGGAGAGGGCGAGAAGTACCGCGATATGAAGCCGATAATCTACTACGGCAGCTCGATCACACAGGGCGGATGCGCCTGCCGTCCCGGAAACAGCTATCAGAGCATAATAGCGAGAAAGAACCATATAGACTACGTCAACCTCGGCTTCTCGGGAAGCGCGAAGGGTGAGCAGAGAATGGCGGAGTACATCGCCGGCCTCGATATGAGTCTTTTCTTCTACGATTACGACCACAATGCGCCCGACGCGCAGTATCTGAAAGCAACGCATTACGACTTTTACGAGACAATAAGAAAGAGCAATCCCGACCTGCCGATCGTTATGGTCTCGGCGGTGAACAAAATGCACGATATTCCCGAGAGGAAGGCCGTCATTTACAGCTCGTATGAGAAGGCGCTGAAAAACGGCGACAAAAACGTGTATTTCATCGACGGCCAGGAGGCGTTCGGAGACGCGGACAGGGACTGCTGTACGGTTGACAACTGCCATCCCAACGACCTCGGCTTCCAGCGTATGGCGGCGCTTTTCGGTAAGAATATTAACAGGATCCTCGGGTGAAGAGCTTGAAAACGGAAATCATAGAAGCGATCGAAAAATATAAGATTATAACGATCGTAAGAGGCGTGAGCGCAGAAAAGCTCGTGCCCCTTGCGGAGGCACTTTACGACGGCGGGATCCGCCTCGTAGAGGTCACCTTCGACGCGGAGGGCAGAACGTCCGACGAAGACACGGTGGAGATGATCTCGTCCCTCGTCGGACATTTCGGCGGCAGGATGTATATAGGTGCCGGAACGGTGCTGACGCCCTCGCAGGTCGCGCTTGCACATGAGGCGGGCGCGGGATATATCATCTCCCCCGATACCTCCGAGGAGGTCATAAGGAAGACGAAGGAGCTCGGCATGGTGTCTATCCCCGGTGCGATGACGCCGACGGAGATCACGACCGCATACCGTTACGGTGCCGACTTCGTCAAGATATTCCCGGCGGGAGACCTCGGCGTTGCCTACGTCAGGTCGGTCATCACTCCGCTGAAGCATATCCCCGTCCTCGCCGTTGCGGGAGTGACCGCTGACAAACTCGGCACTTTCCTCAAAGCGGGAGTAAAGGGCTTCGGGATCAGCTCGTCGATAGTCGATAAGACGCTTGTCGAAAAGGGCGACTATGCGGGCATAACCGAGCTCGCAAGACGCTTTACAAGTCAGATATAATGAAAAAAGACCGCATGCGCGGTCTTTTTTCATTATTTTTCCTTTTTCAGTTTCCCTGCGAAGTGGACGATGAGCCACAGGAGCGAGGTGACGGCGATAAAGCCGACGACGTAGCAGAGGATGAAGACGGGATAGGGAGCGACCTTCTGGATCGAGGACAGCACTGGGATCGGCGTCTCGGAGTGGTTGGAGATGAAGAAGAAGTTGACGCTGTCGCCGGAGCGGTCTATGCCTTCAAGCGTGAAGAGGATGAACGAGCCCTCGCGTGCGGTCTCGGCGGCGGTGTATTCGCCGACACCTACCTTTCCGTCGGTGAAGTCTATGCAGAGGAGCGTGTCGCCGTCGGCGGTGACGAAGGCGGGATGGGTACCGATGTAGGAAAACTCCCAGTATTTCGTCGGCTCGGAGGTCGTGACGAGCTGTCTGTCAACGATCTCTATGTACTTTTCGCTGTCATTTTCGTCGGTGTATTGCAGGAGAAGCTGCTCGCCGTTCTCGTCGGCGAAGGTGATGACGACGGTGAGGGAATCTTTATGCTCGGGAGTGAGGACGAACTGACCGTCCGCCTCGCCGAGGAACGAATAGCCGTTCTCGCCGTTGATACCGAACTTGTAGGAGGTATAAGAGCCGGGCATATATTCCGCCTCGTAGGTGTAGGTCGGAGGCGTTTCCTGCGCGGGCTTGAGCACGCCGAAATAGACGGCTTCGTTGAGTGCAACTGCGACGAGTGACAGACAGACGAAGAGGATCGACGGGGAGAGAAGATCGTTTTTCAGGTTCTTTCCGTAGCTCCTCGCGGCGATGAGATAACCCCCCATAAGCACCATCGAGATGTGCCATATCATCGTATGGAAGGACGTGAAGATGAAGAACGTCTCAAGCGACGCGGGGTAGATCATCGTGAAAATACCGCCGAGAAGCCCGAAGAAGGCGAGGGACTTGTAGCAGGTCTCCTTGACCTTCGCTTTCTTGACGAGCGAGCCGACGAGCGCGACGTAAACGGGCATCGAGCAGAACGAGAAGGGAAGAATGTCTATCCTCACGTATCCGTAGTAGCCGACGTCGTACATGAGCTCCTTGACGATCTCGAGGACGAGAAGAAGAAGCCCGAAGCAGAGAATGACGGTGTCGTCACGCTTTTCGGAATGCTTTTTCTTCCCGAACAGCACGAAAACGACCGAAAGAATGACCGCTATCACAAGCCATACGATGTGGAAGATGCTGAACATCCCGGGTCCGAGACCGTCCCAGGTCCAATTTGCCAACGCTTTGAACATAATAAAAACCTCACTTTTGATAGATTTTTGCAAGGGCTTCGCCGAAGAGCTCACCGAGCTTTATCTCCGACAGGGCGTCGTAATGCCCGAGATCGGGTTCGTAATAGGGTTCGTTCATCGTCGTAAGTCCGTTGTCAATGGTCGAAAAATAGATGTTGCGGGGCGAAAGGGCAGAGATCTTCTCTTTCGCTTCGTTCACCGTGGGGTAGCCGGGCAGGCAGTAGGGGCTGTCGGAAATGCCCGCGTCGATGAAATACAGGCTTTCACCGAAGTCCTCACGGAGATATTTTATGTAGGCGAGCTGATTTGAGTAGTAATTTTTTGCGTTTTTCTCGGCGGTGTCGGATTCACCCTGCATCCAGAGAACGGCGTCGAAGGAGACCTCGTAGTTCATCTCTTCGAGATATGAGAGCGCGTTTTTCACAAACAGCAGGGTGGCGTTGTAGATCTCACCGCGCTGACCGTCCCTCAGCCAGTGGTGGGCGAGCGAATAGCCCGACATCGAGGTTTTGAGGATGAAGAACTCCTCGCCGGGCAGGGCGTGCGAAAGATAATCCGCAAGCCCGACCTCGGGGCCGAACTCCTCGTCGTAGGAACCGCAGAGAAGATCGGTCTTTCGCCATTCGCCTTCACTGCAGGTGCGGTGGTTGTCGATGTTGAAGTTGATGTGAATGTTCGGGTAGCCCGCCTCGTATTCGGCGAACTTTTCGGGCGGTACCTGCTCTTTGAGATAAGAGATTATGGAG
>JAGHTD010000257.1 GCA_018065475.1 Candidatus Colimorpha enterica | reverse complement strand
ATTCCTTGAGGAGATCCTTCAGCTTTGCCGAATAGGTCTCCCATTTTTCAACGTCGGGAAGTAGAGTCTGCTCTCCGTCCGGCTTGACGATAAGATGATTTTCAAGTCCCTTTTCGACCGGATTGCGCTTGCTCGTCATATAGGTATAGAGCACGAGTCCGCCGGGATTTTCGGCTTCTTCAAGCAGTTTTGAGAAGAAATCGAGATGGCCGAGGCAGAAGCTCTCGTCAACTCTGTATCCTCCCCACGTGTTTGTCGTATAGACGGTCGGGAAGAACCAAAGTGTGACCTTGTGGCCTATCATCTTCAGCATAATGTCGGTGAGAAGTCTGAAATAGCTCTTTGCGTCGGTGACGGAGGGATATTTCGCTCTTATCTCGTCGAGCTTGTTTCCGTTCTGCTCCGGCTCTCTGAAATCGTAGCTGTAACTGTCGAAGGCGGCGTCGGTGACGTATTTCAGCGCCTCCGGCATGACCTTCTTCATCTTTTCGGCAGAAAGGTTCAGCTGCATTTCGTTGCCCTCAAAGGAGGTGAACTCGCCGGTCGAGAATACCGGGAATATCCTTTTGCCGTATCTTTTCGTCAGTTCTTCGGTCTCTTTCAGAAAATCGGCATTTGACTGCCCTCTCCAAATCGGCTCGTCCATGTGGAAGCCGAGGAATATTTCCTCGCGCTCCTTGTTTCCGACGATCTTCTTCATTACGGCGTCAAAGGGTTTCAGCCATTCCTCGAAGTCCATTACGCCGCTGCGGTAAAAGTCGTAAACGTTGAGCCAGACGTCGCATTTGTGCTTATAGGCGATCTCCCAAAAGCGGTCCTCGAGCGCAGAGTTCTTATCTACGATTATGCAGTTGAAGTAGTTTTCGGACAGAACGTCGTCAAACTCTTTCATACGGGCATCAAAATCGGTGCCGTAATTCACCGTCCACGCGGGGTTGAAATGGTAACAGGTAATATATTTTTTCATCTCAGTTGTTCAAATGCCATCATCAGATCTTCGAGTGAAGTCTGAAACAGCGTTATATTTCCGGCAATCTCGGATGCGTAGTTGTTTGATCTGTTCATGATGAGTCTGCCGACAAGGTTTGCTATATTGTTGAGCGAATTGTCGTAAACGACGCCGAAGTCGGTGGTGATACCGCTTCTGACGAGCTCGATGAGGCGGGATGCCTGCTCGTAATCGACAAGATCGGAACGGAACTTGGATTTGAGAGCCGTGTCGAAGATCGCGGGGATGACGTCACGGTTGTTGATTATACCCTGCGCCTCGATCATAGCCGTGACGACGGGTACCTTATCCAAGCTGATGCAAGAAGGGATCGTATAGAGAAGGAAGCTGTCCTGAAGGACGGTTATGTATTCTTTCTGATCCTCGTTGTTCTTCGGTCTCGGGATGACCGCAAACTCGTTTGTCATATTGCGGAGCGTCTCGTCCCACGTCGAAAGGACGTATTCGTTGCAGAAGAGCGATCTGCCGTCGGCGAAGACCTTCTTTGCGTGGTAGTCGGTCGTGCCTTCGTTATAGGTGAAGACGCCCTCGGTGTCGTTGTAAAGGGTGTAGAGCTTCGAGAAGATGTCGAAGTTCTCTTCTCTGTCAACGACGATCGAGTAATTGCCGTCGCTGTCGCGCTCGGTGAACTTCATTCCGGCGCAGACTCCGGCGAAGAGTGCGGACTGACCTCTTACGACAGCGAAGCCGAGGCGGTCTTTGCCGCTGACCATTTCGTCCTCGTCGAGATCAAGATACATCGTCTTGCTGAGCTCGAAAAGAAGGTCGAGAGTCCATTTTCCTTCCTCGACCTTATCGAGGAACTCACCGGGATCGCCGATGACGTCTTCGTAGAGGTTGAGATCGACGAAGGAGCAGGCAGCCCATCATAGGAT
>JAGHTD010000091.1 GCA_018065475.1 Candidatus Colimorpha enterica | reverse complement strand
GTGCAGAGGAACTCCGCACCGTTTCTTATCAGCGTACAGGCGATCGTGAGCTTCTCGTAAGTCAGGGTTTTGTCAAAGCTCGAGACCACGATATCCGCGTCCTTCGTCAGAGTGATCCCCTCGTTCACGAACTGATTTTTCAGATCCTCCGTGCCGAGAAGGAACACCTTTTTCCCTTTCCTGTACTTTTTGAGGAAGCTGACCGTTACGTCGCCGGAAGTCATTATCTCACCCTCCTGCGGCTCAAAGCCCATCCTTTCGAGACGGTCGTAATATACTATGGGGTTCGTCGATGCGTTGTTTGTGAAGAAAAGGACCTTCTTGCCCTTCTTCCTCAGCGTCTTGATGAACGAGATCGCCTCGGGAAAAACTCTGTTTCCGAGGTAGATCGTGCCGTCCATATCGAATACGAACAGCTTGCTTTTCTTGAATACTTCTTTAATCATCTGAATAATCTGAACGACCTTCTGTGTACGGGAAGAACACCGTATTTCAGAATGGCTTCGTAATGCTCCTTTGTAGGATAACCTTTGTGTTTTGCAAATCCGTATTCCGGATAAAGACGGTCAAGCTCTATGCACGAGCGGTCACGGCTGACCTTCGCAAGTATCGATGCCGCCGCGATCGACGGTGACGTCGCGTCGCCCTTCACTATCGCCTTGCAGGGTTGTACGAATCCTTTTTCGACGTTGCCGTCAACAAGGACGAAATCCGGTTGAGGCGAAAGCTGTTCGATCGCCCTTCTCATTGCGAGAAGCGCGGCGTTGAGGATGTTGATCTCGTCGATCTCCTCGTTTGTCGCCTTGCCTACGCCCCACGAGATCGCAGACGAGGTGATGACGTCGAAGAGCTTTTCCCTCTTCTTTTCGGTCAGCTTTTTCGAGTCGTTGAGTCCTTCGATGACGAGCCCCTGCGGCAGGATCACCGCACCTGCGTAAACGTCGCCCGCAAGCGGGCCTCTGCCCGCCTCGTCAACTCCGCAGATAACGCTGTATCCCCTGTCGGAATACTCTTTTTCAAGTTCGTAAGTCAGCATGGCTTTTCAAGGGTGATACGGCCTATCTTTCCGCCTCTGAACTCGTCAAGAAGCGTGACCGCCGTCCTCTCCTCATTTATTTCTCCGCCCGAGACGATGAAGCCGCGCTTGCGGGCTATCATCTCAAACATATCTCCGTCCTCGGTTTCGGACGTGACGGATACCTTGTATCTCTGCTCGACGAGATTGGGATAGAGATTTTTCAGACGGCTGCACAGTATATAAGCTATACGCTGTGTGTCAAGTATCTCGTCCCTTATCGCACCGGTGAGAGCAAGGTTTTCACCGACCGTCTGATCCTCGAACTTCGGCCACAGTACGCCGGGGGTATCGAGAAGATCGAGACCTGCCGCCGTGGATACCCACTGCTTGTCCCTCGTTACGCCGGGACGGTCCTCGACCTTTGCGCGTCTGCCGCCTGCCAGGTTGTTGATAAGCGTGCTTTTTCCTATATTGGGTATTCCGACGATCATCGCCCTTAGACTTCTGCCGGTCATCCCCTTTTCCTTATATCTTCCGAGCTTCTCCGACATCAGCGCGTTCACCGCCTCTTTCAGCTGTGAAACGGTCCTCTTGTCGGAGGAATTGACGAAAAGAAAGCTCTCCCTGTCGTCGGTGAGCTTTTTCTTCCACATTGCGGTGACGTTGGGGTCGGCGAGATCGGTTTTTGAAAACAGCGTGAGCGTCGGCTTGTTGCCCGTGATCTTTTTAAGCTCGGGATTTGCCGATGAGAAGGGTATGCGCGCGTCTCTCAGCTCGATCACGAGATCGACCTCGGGGAGCATTTCCCTCATCATCCTGCCGGTCTTCGCCATGTGACCGGGATACCACTGTATGATTTCGGATGGCATATCTGTCCCCCGTCAGAAAAATCTGAAGCCGGGCGTAAGACGGCAGAGCACCCTGCCCGAAATGTATCTCACATCTATGGGGCCTACCCTTCCGTCTCTGCTGTCCCATGAGCCGCCGACGTTGCGGTTGTCTCCCATACAGAAGACACATCCCTCCGGCACGGTATATGCGCCGTCGGAATCGGTCAGATAGAATGAGAGGTCGGACATTATCCCGCCGTCGTCCTTGCGGACGTAATCCTCGCTGAGCGCCTTTCCGTCAACGTAGACCTTGCAGTTCTCGGAATCGATCCTTACCGTCTGTCCGCCGACGGCGATCACGCGCTTGACGATCGGCTCTTCAAATCCGAAGAAGGGCGTCTGGCAGACGATGATGTCCCCCTGTGCGGGCTTGTAGAACAGATTTGAGATGATGAGCTTGTCCGCGTGATGAAGCATGTTCGTCATCGACGTTCCGTCAACGACGGCGATACGCCCGAAAAATGTGAAGACGAGAAGAACGACTATCACAGCCGTGACGACGATCTCGATGAGATCGCAGATGACGCTCGTCTTCGTGGTCTTTTTAATTTTCACTGCCGTTTCACCGGCAAAACCGTCTTTCAATTCTTCCATCATTCTTCTCCGCGGATAAAATATGACATAAGCTTACTGCCGTCGGGAAGGTAGAAGCCCTTTTCCGCCGCCGTCTTTTCGCAGAAGTGTCCGACGCCTTCGTTCTTTTCCCACGATCTGTAGATCATGAACGGGACGGGGTCCATAGTGTGTGTCCTGCGGCAGATCGGAGTGGGATGATCGGGAAGGAGCATTACGGCGTATTTCTCGCCGGTGCCTTCGAGATACCCGGTGACGGGTTTCATGATCTTCTCGCTTATGTCGCCTATGCAGGTTATCTTGTTTTCAAGCTCGGCACGGTGGCCGCATTCGTCCGGTGCTTCGACGTGAACGTAAACGAGGTCGGAACCGTTTTTGAAGGCGTTTATCGCCGCCTCTGCCTTGCCTGCGTAGTTGGTCTTCCAGTTTCCGGTCGCGCCTTCGACGTCGATCGATTCCATTCCGGCACAGAGGCCTATGCCCTTGATAAGATCGACCGCCGAAACGACGGTGCCTTTCAGTCCCCACTTCTCGCTGAACGCGGGGAGCATCGGCTTCCCGCCGGGGCTCCAGAGCCATATACTGTTGGCGGGCTTGAGGCCGCGCGCGATCCTCGCCTTGTTGACGGGATGATCTTTCAGTATCTCACAGCTCTCGCGTATGAGCGAACGGTATGGCTCGGGCGGAAGAACGCCGCCAATCTCGTTGCCGATATTGTCGTGAGGACGGGCAAAGTCGGGATACGCCGGAGGATTCTCCCACAGCATACAGTGACGGTAACTTCCGCCGGGATAGCAGCGTCTCTGCTCGGTTCCGAGTTTTTCGCCGACCGCCTTGATAAGCTCGGCCGCCTCCGCAGTCGTTATCTCATCCGCGCTGTGGTCGAGTATCTTTCTCTTCTCGAACTCTTCGCCCTCGCTGAGGGTGATGACGTTGCACCTGAACGCGATGTCGTCGTCACGCATAGTGAGCCCCATCGAGACGGCTTCAAGAGGCGATCTGCCCTTTGAATAGACGAGAGGATCGTAGGAAAGGATGGCGAGGTTCGCCGTGTCGCTTTCCGGGACCATTCCCTGCGGTACGTTTGAAACGGTACCGACGAAGGACTTTGCGGCAAAGGCGTCAAGTGTGGGTTTATCTGCAAGCTCGAACGGAGTTTTGCCGCCGATCTCTTCTATCGGATAGTCGGCTGCTCCGTCGGGAATAAGTACAAAATATTTCATAAAAAATCTCCCCCAATATATTGTTATATTATATCACATAATTACAAACTTATCAAGGAAAAAACAATTTTTCAAAAAAAATATTTTTTTGCGAAAAAGCACTTGACAAAACGGCATTTACGCGCTATAATATACGGGTCTGGCAAAAGATGGCGGAGTAGCTCAGTTGGCTAGAGCAACCGGTTCATACCCGGTAGGTCATGGGTTCAAGTCCAATCTCCGCTACCAGGCCCGGTGGTCAAGAGGCTAAGACACCGCCCTTTCACGGCGGTAACACGAGTTCGATTCTCGTCCGGGTCACCAATATCGACAAATCCGAACTCCTTAATCAACAGATAAGGCGTTCGGATTTGTCTTTTTCAGAGCAGATCCTGTCAAAACACCGAAAGTGAGGAATGAATATGGAAAAACGTCTTGAGAAGTACGTAAGCGATCTCTCCCTTCTTATAAACATTCCGACGGTCTCCGACGCGGAAGTGCCGGACAAATCTGCGTTTGCCGATTTCCGTCGTCAGCTGAGAGAGCTCTTTCCCCGCGTTTTCGGCACGTTCCGCTGTGAGGAGTTTGACGGTGCGATCCTGCTTTCGTATATCGTTGAGGGCACCGAGCCCATACTTTTCATGTCCCACCACGACGTTGTGTCTGAAAACGGGACGTGGAAGCACGAGGCGTTCCGCGCAGAGGTGGAAGATTCAAAGCTTTACGGCAGAGGCACGCTCGACACAAAGGGCAACCTCTGGGCGATACTCAATTCCTGCGAGGAACTGCTGAACGAGGGATTCACCTTCGGAAGATCGGTATATATAGAGTCGTCCTGCAACGAAGAAACGACGGGACAAGGTGCATACACGATCTCAAGGGAGCTTAAAAAGCGAGGCGTGCATTTCCGCTTCACTCTCGACGAGGGCGGGCTTATCGTTTACGATCCCATCGGCGGCGCCGACGGTTACTTCGCAATGATAGCGATAGGCGAAAAGGACTGCATTGACCTGAAGTTCGCCGCAAAGTCAGACGGAGGTCATTCCTCCACTCCGACGAAAAACGATCCCCTGCTCCGTCTTTCTGCGATGATCACCGAAATCGGGAAAAGAAATCTCTTCCGTCCCAAGCTCGACGATATTACCGTCGAAATGCTCGGCAGACTTTCTTTGAAGATGAAAGGCCCGCTGAAAACCGTCTGCCGTCACGCAGGATGCCTGAAATACCTTCTCGCAAGGGTGCTGACTAAGTTCTCGCCTACCGCAAACTCGATGGTTAGGACAACGCTCTGCTTCACTATGGCAAAGGGTTCCGACGCCTCAAACGTCATACCCACCGAGGCATACGTCGTCGGAAATATGCGTCTTTCCCACCACGACAAAAAGGAAGACGTGATGAAAAAGCTGACGAAGATCGCTTCAAAGTACAAAATCGAGATCACGGAGCTCGATCCCGGATTCCGTTCGGACGCCTGCGACCACAGGACGGAGGAATACGCATTTCTCGACGGGCTGGTCACCGAATGTTTCCCCGACGTGATCACCGCCCCCTATATCTCTACGGGTGCCTCGGATTCAAAATACTTCGCCGATCTGTCAGAGAACAACTTCCGCTTCGCTCCGTTTACAGTGACGGACGAACAGCTCGACGCAATACACGCCAAGGATGAGAACATAGATATATCCACTCTCATCCCCGCCGTTGATTTCTACAAAAAAATGTTAAGGAGATTATGACCGTGAACAAAGAAAATGCCGCCGGCAAATTTGATTCGATAAGTATCAAATCGTATATATCGAGCATCGTCATCATCCTCTGTCTGATGATCGCCACCTACGTCCTCACCTTCATCCTCCCCGCCGGGCAGTACGTCGGCGAGCAGTACGGAGTGCTTGAAGACGTCAGCTTCCCGTTTTACAAGTTCATCCTGTCACCGATTCTCGTCCTCGGCAGCGACGGCAACACGCTTCTCATCGCGATCCTTGCCTTTCTTCTCGTTATCGGAGGGGTGTTCGAGGCACTGACAAAATGTAACTTCATGGAATATCTCCTGAAAAAGCTCGTCAGAAGGTTCTACGGAAAGAGATACGCCCTCATATACGTCATCGTCCTGTTCTTCATGCTTCTCGGCTCCTTCGTCGGAACGTTTGAAGAGGTGATACCGATGATCCCGTTTATCTGCGCCCTGTCGGTATCGCTCGGATTCGACAATCTCGTAGGGCTTGGTATCAGTCTGCTCGCCGCCGGAGGCGGTTTCGCCTCGGGAATAATGAACCCGTTTACTGTCGGTATCGCGCAGAAGATCGCCGAAGTCCCGCTGTTCTCCGGCGTATGGATCAGAATACTGACTTTTGCCGCCATTTATCTGCTTCTTACTACCTTCCTTACGCTTCACGCGAAGAGAATAGACAGAAATAAAGGCAGTACCGTCGAAACGTACGAGATCGACTTTCAGAAGAACGAGGCGCTTGACCGCGCTGTCATCGTTTTCGGCACCGTCCTCGGCTTGGGGCTGATCCTCTGTATCATGTCAACGGTCATCACCGTTCTCCAGGATTATACGCTGATCATAATCGCGCTGTGCTTCCTTATCGGAGGCATCTCGGCGTCTCTCGTCGCAAAGATGAAGCCGAAGGAGCTGTTGAAGGCGTTCGGCAAGGGCGCGTCCGTAGTGCTCCCGAGTCTTGTCCTCATCCTCTTCGCTTCGTCGATAAAGTACATCCTCGTCGAATCCTGCCGTCTTGACACGCTGGTCTATGACCTTATGAAGGTTGCTGACGGACTGTCGCCCTATATGCTTATCCTGTTCATCTACCTCGTCGTCATCATCACGGAGCTGTTCATCGCAAGCGGAAGCGCAAAGGCGTTCCTTCTCATCCCTCTCATCCTTCCAATCGCATCCGCCTTCGACATCCCCGCAAATATGATCGTCCTCGCATACATCTTCGGCGACGGATTTGCGAACTACATTTACCCGACCGACGCCGCGCTCCTCATCTCCCTCAACCTATCGGATTACACCTACGTGAGATACATTAAGGACACCTGGATATATCACCTGCTCACCTTCGCCGTCACCTGCGGCATACTCCTCCTCGGTCTTGCCGTCGGATACCGCTGAAAGATAAAGACGCACCGCTTCACGCCGAGTGTTCTTAAGGACACTCGGCGAACGATGTGTTCCACTGCGTGGAACGTGATGTGCCTGTCGGCGTGATGTTCGGCTTTGCCGAGTGATGTG
>JAGHTD010000016.1 GCA_018065475.1 Candidatus Colimorpha enterica | reverse complement strand
TTCCGACGCTATCTTTTCAAGCGTCGGGCCGAGGAAGTTCGTATGGTCGAGAGCAACTCCGGTGATGACGCTGAGGATCGGGGTGATGACGTTGGTGGCGTCCCACCTTCCGCCCATTCCGCATTCGATTATGCAGAAATCGGGATCCTTTTCGGCGAAATAAGTATATCCTATCGCGGTGATTATCTCAAACTCCGACGGCGGCTGCTTCATCCCCTTCGAGATGTCGATTATCCTGTCGAGAATGCGAGAGATGTCTTCGTCGGAAATGTCGTTCCCGTCAACCGTGATCCTCTCGTTGTATTTCAGCATGTGGGGCGAGGTATATATTCCGACGGAATAACCCGCTTTCCTAAGCACCGAGCCGAGCATCGAGCAGAAAGAGCCCTTTCCGTTTGTTCCCGCAACGTGGATTATTCCCCTCATCTTCTTTTCGGGGTGGCCGAGCTTTTCAAGAAGATACTCTATCCTTTCAAGTCCGGGAATGGTACCGAGCGAAGATACGGCTTTGATATATGCGACGGCTTCTTCAATCTTCATATTTCAGATCACCGCCTACCGATTTTACAAGATCGCGCATCGATCTTCTCTTGAAAAGAAGATAAAGGAGTGTGAACTCAAGGATGATAACGACGATATAGATCGGGATCCTGAACAGCACGGCAGAGCCGTAGAACTGATAGAGTCCAAGCGTTTTAAGAAGCATTGAGCCGAGAATATGACCGACCGAAACCGAAATCGCGAGCTTAAAGACAAACTTCATTTTTGCGCACAATCTGTAAACCAAGCCCGAAGAAATGGCAAGGACAACCGCGCCGACGGTAACGAGCGGTATCGGCGTCATACCGGTATTTATGCATGAAAAAATATCGGCAAGGATAGCGACCACGGCACCCATCACCGGCCCGTAAGCAAACGATGCGATAAAAATCGGCATATTTTCAAACGTCAGGCGGTACGGCCCCGGTCCGAATATCGTCTTTGCAAGCAAAGCAAGAACGAACGAAAGAGCCGCAAGAATTGCGCAGACGCACATTTTTCTGATCAAAACACGCGTATTCATAAAAAAACCTCCTCGTCCGCAGACAGGAGGAAAAAAGTCCTTGAGTCAGCGGGATGCAGATATGCGACCGATTTCGTCTGCCGGGCAACTCCCCGTCCCGACAGCACTACAGACTTCCGTCAACGCCGTATATCTTACTCTGTTGTTATTATTTTATCACAAACTTGATTTTATGTCAATAAAAAAGCCGTGATTACACGGCTTTTTCGATTATTTCTTTCTTATGGATGCTTTTCTCTTGCGTCTCTGCTTTGCTCTCTTGTTTTCGAGATATACTCCGGCAAAGAGGAAGAAGATGATGAGAAGGAGGATGACGATCGTTATGATGAGGAATATCTTGCTGATATCGTCCATCTCGTGTGGATCGTTGAACTCCTCGTCGGGCTTTGTCGTATCGGGTGCCTTGGTAGTCTGAACGTCGCTTGTGGTGTGAGGATCATTGGTCGTATCGTCACCGGCGGTAACGGCGGGGATCTCCTCGCTTTCGATGTGACCGCAGACGGAGCAGGTCCTCTGCTTCATTCCCTTGAGCGTCGAGGTAGGATTGACGACGACTTCCCACTCGCCGAAAACGTGTTCTCCGGTCGCGGGAATCGTGACGGAGCTGAGCGTTGCACCGCATTCGTTGCAGACGATGCTTTCGTAGCCGTCTTTACCGCAGGTGGGCTCGATCTTCACAGTTTTAGTGCTCGTATGCTCGCATACGCCGGACGTGACCGTAATAGCGGGTGTCGAGGTGCTGAGCGATCCGAGAGAAACGGTAAATGCCTTTCCGGTATCTGCGATCTGCATTTTTGTTCCGTTTGCAAAGTTGCAGGTAAGACCGTAGGATGAGAAATCGGAATACTTGACGCTGACCACCTTGCCGCTCTGATATGTGACGTCAACGATGATCTTTGAGAGCGCAAGCTTGTCTCCGTCCTTATAAGCGAGCGAAGGCATCGTCTTGAAGGAAACAGAAACCGGCTTGTCTGCCGCCTTTGCGCCGGAGGAAAGCGAGGACGCTTCACTGTCGCTGTTGACGGCTGAATCGGCTGATTTTGCGATTACGGATGCTTTATAAGACTTTCCGGCGACGATCTTGTCGCTGAGCGGGATGTTGCCTGCCTTGGTGTTGACGTTGAACTTATCGACGATCGCCGTGCCTTCCTTGATCGTGATCTCGTATTCGGAGACCGAGCCGGCAGTGTTCTTGTCGGTGATCTGATACTTCAGACCGCCGTTTTCGGAGTCGGCTTCAATGGTGATCTTGGGAGCGGTGAGGGTGCCGACCTTGGTATAGGTCGAGGAGCACTTTGCGGATTCAGGGCTATAGCCGTACTCTTCCTTGTCGGAATCGGCTCTTACGGTGAAGGTGTACTGTCCGCCTTCCTTCATATAGGAAGCGAGATCGACCGACGTATTCGTCGCTTCGACCGCGTCGCCGACTTCGCTCTCGCTCTTATAGAGCTGAACGTAGTAGAGATCGGCGTTATCTACTGCATCCCATTTTGCTGTAGTGCCGTCCCACGAAAGATTGGTGGGGGCAGCAAGAGACTTCTTGATCTTGATTTCAAATGAGTTGGAATACGGAACATCGACAGAACCGTATGATGTATCAGTGAAGGTAGCGGAATCGACGTTGATCTTCGTTGAGGTCTTTGTCGTTGAAGCATTAACCTTGAACGCGATCTTGTATTCTATCTTTCCGTCTTCGGTGACAGGATAGGATGTACCGCTCGTCTCGTTTGAAACGGGATAAAGCATAAGAACGCCGCTTCCCTTGTTGCTGAAATCCATGGTCCAGTTTTCAAGTGAAGCACTGATCTTCGATTCGACGAGCTCGAAAACGGAGGTGTCATATGTGATCTTGATAGTACCACCGGTCACACCGCCTTCGACCTTGATATTGTTTACGGAAACTGTGTATGTCGCCGTTTCTCCGCCGGGAACGACCGTCGGACCCGTTATGTCAACGGAGAAAGGAACGGTATCGGCCGAAACGAATACGGCTGAAGTAACAAGTATTGAGATTGCAATTATTGCGGCAAGTAATTTTTTCATTGTAATTCTCCGTGATCAGGCATAAAGATTATATTTTCCGAGGTAGTGGGCACGTACACGCTGGAAGTCTATCGTTGCGACCGTCTCGTTGCCCGCAACGAGAGCCGCTTCGAGATAAGCGCCCGAAAGGTCGTATTTGTCGAGGTAGTAAGCTCTTATACGCTGAAAGTCGATCGTGGCGATCTCACCGTCCCCGCTGACGTCGCCCTTTACGACGACGGTCAATGTGTCGAGCTTATCCTCCCCGTTCATCAGCGAAACGGTACAGCCCGTTCCGACGTAACCGTCGGAGGCAAGCTCGCTTCCGTCTGCGTCGAAGACCTTTATCATTTCCGGGCTGAGGAACTGACTTATAAGTTCGGAGGGGTTCACCTCGGCGGGCACGTTTTTAAGGTATTTGTTTTCGGCGTCGATAATGTACTTTGATCCGTCGATGAGTTCAAGCTCTTTCGGACGTTCTTCAACTTTGAGCGAGATCTCTTTTTCCTCCGAAATGATACCTTCAAGGATCTCTGCCGTGACCTTGAATCTGAACGAGCCGTATTCCTCAGGTGTACCGCAGATCGTTCCGTCGTTGAGAAGCGTAAGTCCGTCGGGAAGATCACCGTCGGTTATCTCCCATTCGGTCCATTCCGAATACTGTGCGTTTTCGGTCTCGAGCATAGTTGAATATGCTCTGCCGAGATATGCGTCGGGGAGAGACGAGGTCTTGACAACGGGAGCGTCGGGGACCGATATCCCGAATGAAACCTCGGGTCGGTTGCCCGTAATGTTTTCAAACGTGTTCGTGATACCGTCGTAAAGCCAGAGGGAGATCTTTGCTTCGCCCGTACCGATCACTCTGAAGGATACTCCGCAGAAATTGTCGGTCACGGAAGTATATGCGGAGCCGGTGGCGTCAAGAAGGATGATACCGTATGCACCGCTGTTCTCGCCTTCGGTCGCCATCACCGCCTCGGCGGAAGCGCCGAGAAGCGTGGCGGAAACGAACTCGAGGTTATCGGTAAACGCAAAAAACAGCGTACCCGCAGATATTCCGCAGTTTTCGGTCACAGCCGCACGTACTTCAACGAAGTCACCGAGCGAGGCCTTCGCAC
>JAGHTD010000017.1 GCA_018065475.1 Candidatus Colimorpha enterica | reverse complement strand
GTATAGATTTCTGTAAAATAGAGTGATCGCCGGGCTCCTTCAGTCAACTGCGTTGACAGCTCCCTCCCGGAGGGAGCTGGACAGCGTCGATCATCTCTCATTTTGAATATAGTCAACAATAATCGTCAATCATCAATCGGGAGGATCAAGCCGAGCATAGCAAATACGTACAGGCTCCCCGAGATGCGAAGCATCTCTCGTAAGTGGGAGCTGTCACCGTAAGGTAACTGAGAGGTTGTTTTTGGCAAAAGTAACATCCTGCAAGCAACAACCCTTCCACCGCTCCGCGGTCATCGAGATGAGCTTGCTCATCTCTACCCCTATACACAGGGGAGGCTAAACCTGCACCCGCCCATACAAACACCAAAATCTCTTTTACTGTGTCCCGAACTGTTCTTTCAGCGCATCGACGGAGGTCTCAAGGAACTCCATCACCATCGGGAAAAATCTGAGCAGGAGGACGAAAAGCAGGATGAAGGCGAGGAGGATGAGCAGTCCGGCGACGGGGTGAAGCTCCTTTGTGCCGTAAACGGTTTCCGACCTCACCTGCATATCGACGGGCATATAAAGCCGTCCGTCCTCGGTTTTTTTGACCATTTTTCCGACTCCGTAGCCGCCTTTGTCGATCTGGCGGAGGATAGAACCCGGAACTTCAACGCCGAGATCCTCGGGTTTTACCGCGTTTTCCTCGCTGTCGGCTCCGATTTTGCGGATCGCTTTCAGAAACTTGCCGTACTTCGCCTTGTTGACGTAGGTTATGATGATCGCTATGAAAACTCCGAGAAGTATCGGCAGTATGATCTTATAGCTCGGGTTGACCGAGATCGCTTCGTTAAGCGCTTCTATGAAATCGGACATTTTTTTCTCCTGAAATAAATGGAAGCTTGCGCCTGTCGCCGCCTCGCTTTTTCAGCTCGGCGTCAGCCGGTTTTACTCACTTGAAAAACTTTTTTTTTCAAGTGGTGCTCGTGCTTATCCCCGCCCTTAAAAAACTCCGTTTTTTGGGCTCCCCTCCGCACGAGACTCGCTCCGCTCGTTTGAAGGTGTTTTTCCGACGGCAGAGCCGCCGCAAAAACGGATTTTATTTTATGTCTTCAACGGCTTGTTTTTGCCTCGCTTTTTCATCTCGGCGTCAGCCGTTTGACCGCCGGAGGCGGAAACGTAAGATAAGTAATCTTTATATTCAGCAGTAGTAGTAGTAGATGCTGTGGAATCTGTGGATTTGGTTTGTGGAGGTCGTTTTTTCTCACTTTTTCGCCGTTTTTCCCGCTTCTTCTCACTTTTTCACACTTCGGTGAATTGTTGAAAAGGTTGTTGATAGGGGTGAAATGTTTTCCACCGTTTCCACAGGGGGCGATTTGGAAGAGCGGTTACTTTGAGAAACGGATGCACTGTTCAGCTCCCTACGGGTACGTACTAACTAAGGAGCGAGGCACTTGCTTGTCCACCTTCCTCCGGGAGGAAGGTGGCACGGCTCTGCCGTGACGGAAGGAGCCCGGCGATTGCTTTATTGTTTGTAAATCTTCACCGAGGGATGAATAACTAACAATTTTGTATCGTATCTATTCATTCCGATACTTACTTTATTATGCCGCGGGCTCCTCCACCGCTCCGCGGAGCCCCCTCCCGGAGGGAGCTGGACAGCGGCGATCATCTCTCATTCTGAATGAAGTTTGCAGTATTCGTCAGTTAGCAGACGGGAGCATCAAGGCACTCCCCTACCGAAATAGAACAATGTGTTCAGATTCCGTTGAGCGGGACGTCCGGGGGCCGTCCCCTACGATGTAGCCGGATTATTTGTGCGGATTTTTACAAGCGGGAGGACCAAGGCCGTCCCCTACGGAGTTGGTTTATCTTCCCCCGTTTCAAAATCCCACCAAATGTTATCAAATGTTATTTTTCACAAAATAACATCAATCTTTTCTGATTACATCCATTCCGCCGAGGTATTTTTTAAGGCAATCGGGGACGTTGACGGAGCCGTCGGCGTTCTGATTCTGCTCAACGAGAGCGGGGAAGATACGGGAAGTTGCAAGTCCGGAGCCGTTGAGGGTATGGAGATACTCGATCGAACCGTCGGCTCTCTTCACTCTCATCTGACCTCTTCTCGCCTGGTAATCGCGGGCGTTGGAGACGGAGGAAACCTCCTTGTATCCGTTCATCGAGGGGACGTTGATCTCGATGTCGTAAGTCCTTGCCATCGACGCGGAGCAGTCCTCTGCGGCGAGTTTTACGGTGCGGAAATGGAATCCGAGCCCCTTAACGAGGTTTTCGGCGTTGGTAACGAGCTCTTCAAACGCCTCGTCGCTCTTTTCGGGAAGGGTGAACTGAACCATCTCGACCTTGTTGAACTGGTGTCCTCTGACCATTCCTCTCTCGTCCGCGCGGTAGGATCCCGCCTCTCTGCGGAAGCAGGGGGTGTAGGAAATGTACTTTTTGGGGAGGTCCGCCTCGGTCAGGATCTCGTTTCTGTGAAGCGAAACGAGCGCCGCCTCTGCGGTCGGGAGCATATAGTGGACCTTGTCGTCGGTCGGGTTTGCGATCTTATAGACCTCGTCGGCGAACTTCGGGAACTGACCTGCGGTGAATCCGCACTCGTACTCCAGCATGTGGGGAACGAGCATCAGCTCGTAGTTGTTGCCGAGGTGGTAGTCGATGAAGTAGTTGAGGATCGCCCATTCGAGGCGCGCGCCTATGCCGCTGTAGATCCAGAAACCGCTTCCTGCGAGTTTCGTTCCTCTCTTGTAGTCGATAAGTCCGAGGTCGGTGCAGAGATCGACGTGGTTTTTCGGCTCAAAATCGAACTTTCTCGGCTCGCCGAAGTATCTGAGGGGCTCGTTGTTCTCTTTTCCGCCGGGCTTGAGGTCACGGTCGGGAAGGTTGGGGAGCGCCCACATGAGCGTGTTGAACTTCTCCTCGATCTCCTTGACGGCGTTGTCGTTTTCCTTGGTCTTTGCGCCGAGCTCTTTCATCTCCGCAAAGATCGGAGCAACGTCCTTGCCTTCCTTCTTATATTGAGGGATGAGCTTGTTTACGCGGTTCTGCTCCGCTTTGAGCTGCTCGTTTTCGGATATTTTCGCTCTTCTCTCGGCGTCAAGCGCGAGGATCTCGGCAATATCTTCTTTTGCGTCCTTGCCTTTCGTTGCAAGACGGGCGATGACCTCGTCGGGGTTTTCTCTGATGTACTTTATGTCAAGCATGTTCTTTTCTCCTTGTTTATGCTTTATTTTTTTGGTTTTGGTGGGGGGATAGCCTCCCTTGTGTAAAGGGAGGTGTCATCCGAAGGATGACGGAGGGATTGTCTTTGGAAGATGTAACTATTTTCAGAAACAACCCTTCCACCGCTCCGCGGTTTCTCGCCTGCGGGCTCGGTCACTTCGCGGCTCTGACAGCCCACCGGGCTGTCATTCAGTACCGCTCAGTCGCTGCGCGACCCTCCCCTTGCACAGGGGAGGCTGATCCGTCGTCTTCCTCCCGTTTACAAGAGATGCTTCGCATCTCGGGGAGGTTTATTTTTTTCCTTCATTGCGTTTTTTACGTAATTGTCTATATACGCGCAGACGCCGGGAAAGTTTTGATTCAATTCGAGGTTTGTTATCCTCATTACCGTTATCCCGAAATTATTGAGATAATCGGTTCTTATTTTGTCGTTTTCCCTGCCTTCTTCGGTATAATGTTCCGATCCGTCAAGTTCAATTACGAGATTTGCTTTTGCACAATAGAAATCGGCGATGTATTTTCCGAGGATTTTTTGCCTTGAAAATCGCACCGGGTAACTTCGCAGAAAGTCGTACCATAAATGTTTTTCCTCGTCGGTCATGTTCTTTCGGAGTTCTTTTGCGAATGATGTGATCTCTTTGTTGTGCTTTCTGTCCATTTTTGCCTTTCTTTTTTGGTGATGAGGTTGTGTGGCCAGGCCCCTTTGTGTAAAGGGGGCTGTCGCCGTAAGGCGACTGGGGGATTGCCTTTAACATATTTTTACATTTGACAGAGACAACCCTTCCACCACTTCGTGGTCCCCCTCCCCTTACACAGGGGAGGCTAATTCGCCTCTTCGTGTTTCCTTTACTTATATGATTCCGTTCGCATTCCCGTCTTCATTCATCAAACACGTTTTCGCCGCAGAGTTGGGTGACGATGTCATTGAGTTCGGAGTCGGAGGTGAAGAGGATGGTGACCTTTCCCTGCTTTCCGTTTTTGAAAATATCTATCTTCCTGCCGAGTTTTTTCGTCATTTTTTCGGCAAGAATTGCGGTATAATCGGGTGAAATCGTCTCAATTTCGGGCTTTTTGGGCTTATTTTCGTCCTTTTTCGCCTTATTCAGCTTCTTGACGAGCGCCTCTGTATCCCTGACCGAAAGCGTCTTTTCGGCGACCTGTTCGGCGGTTTTCGTGAGTATTCCCTTGTCTGTCAGCCCGAGCAGAGCCCTGCAATGTCCCGACGTGAGCTTGCCCGCCGAGAGCATTTTCAGCACCTCCGCGTTGAGTTCGAGCAGTCGGAGCGAGTTTGTAATCGCCGGGCGGCTCTTCCCTATTTTCGACGCGAGCTGCTCCTGCGTCATCCCGAAATCGTCGATCAGCTTCCTGTAAGCGGCTGCCTCCTCGACGGGATCGAGGTCCTCTCTCTGCACGTTTTCGATCAGAGCTATCTGCGCAGAGGTCTTGTCGTCGAGCTCCATGACCACGACGGGTATCTCGTCGAGACCCGCGAGGCGGGACGCTCTCCAACGCCTTTCGCCGGCGATTATCGTGTAATAACCCTCCGATTTCGACCTTTTGACGACTATCGGCTGGATAAGTCCGTGTTCTCTTATCGAGGCGGCGAGCTCACCGAGCGCCTTTTCGTCGAAGGTTTTCCTCGGCTGGTCGGGGTTCGGCTCTATCTCCGCGACGCGGAGCATAGTCACCGAGCCGGGGTTATCGGTTTCGTTTTCAAGGAAGACGGCGTCGAGGCCTCTTCCCAATCCTGTCAGCTTTTTCTGTGCCATGTCAGTTCTCCCTTATGTTTCACGTGAAACATCCCTCAGTGCGTTTCAGAAGCTCGTCGGCGACGGCGTTGTACGCCTCCGCTCCCTTGCTGTACTTGTCGTAGTAGATTATCGGCATTCCGTAGGAGGGTGCCTCCGAAAGGCGGACGTTGCGGACGACGGTGGTGTTGAACAGCTTCGAGGCGTAATATTTTTTCAGCTCGTCCATGACCTGTATCGAGAGGTTGAGGCGGCCGTTATACATCGTGATGAGGATCCCGAGGAGGTTCAGCTTTTTGTTGTAAAGCCGTTTGGTCGTTTTGATCGACTGAACGAGCTGTGAAAGCCCTTCGAGGGAGTAGAACTCGCACTGCATGGGGATGATGACCGAGTCGGAAGCCGTGAGGCAGTTGACGGTCAGGATACCGAGCGAGGGCGGGCAGTCTATGAAAATGTAGTCGTAGTTATCGACGACGGTCGCGAGGGCGTCGCGGAGCTTATAGACGCGGTTGTCGTCGGTCACGAGCTCGAACTCCGCACCCGCAAGCTGGATGTTTGAGGGCATTATGGAGAGGTTTTCGTACTCTGTTTTGATGATGGCGTTCTCCGCCGGGATGTGACCGATGATCACGTCGTAGGAGGAAAAGCGCATATTTTTCTTGTTTATGCCGACGCCGGAAGTCGAGTTGCCCTGCGGGTCAAGATCGACGAGAAGGACGCGCCTCCCCTTCGCTCCGACGCAGGCGGCGACGTTGACGGCAGAGGTCGTCTTGCCGACACCGCCCTTCTGGTTGGCAAATACTATTATTTTTCCCAATTTTATTACCTTTTTGAATGATTTGATTATTTTTCATCATATATTATAGCAATTTGCGGGGAAAATGTCAAGAAAAAATGAGAGATTATGTAAGAGAATGGGAAAAAATGAGGAAATCTGGGGAGAAAACGGGAGGGAGAATGTTTCACGTGAAACGTCGGTGCGTGGATTTAGTACAATTATGGGGTGGGCTATTGCTATGTGGGGGAGGGGATATCGGCTACGCCGAGTGATGTG
>JAGHTD010000270.1 GCA_018065475.1 Candidatus Colimorpha enterica | reverse complement strand
ACGTAATCGTAGCATTTTGCGAGGATAGGGGGACGGGACGAAAGGTTGTGTCCGTCGGAGCCGACGACGTCGGCACAGTAGTTTTTGAGGATCTTTCTGCTTCTCAGCTTGGAGGAGAAGCCCCAGCCGCCGAAGACGGACATTGAATCCACCTGGATGATGACGCCGTCCCTGCGGAGTCTGTTGAGGTCCTCCGGCTTTGCCGACAGCTTCACGTATCTCTCCGCGTGAGCGAGGACGGGAGTGTATCCCGTGCTGAGAATACGGTGCATGGCGTCGATTATCACCTTTTCGCTCTCGTCTTCCTCAAAGTCGATGAGGACGTAGCGTGAGCCGTTGAGGGTGAGGCAGTTGCCGTCACGGACCGCCTCGATGCAGTTCTGACTGTATCGGAGCTCGTTTCCGAGGCATACTTTTAAGTCGGGATATCTTGCGGCGTATTCTTTCAGCTGTTCAAACGCCGGCAGGATGAGCTTGCGGTTGTCGCCGAAAAGCTCACGGCTGCAATGCGGTGTCGCACAGACGAGGCGCACGCCTTCATCGTAAATACGGTCGAGCATCGCCTTCATTACGTCAACGTTGTCGGCACCGTCATCCACGCCCGGCAGGATGTGGATATGAATATCGGTGAATATCATTTGTCGTTATCGGAAGGGAAGAGTTTCTTCCAGCTTTCGTCGTCTTCTTCGGTCACTTTCTTCACATTTGAAGACTTGTGCTTGTAGTAAGCTTTCTTTCCGTATGCCGAGCCGCTCTTGGTCGTTGCATTGTTTCTGATCGCGCCGAGGAGCTTTGTGCCGGAAAGACGGAGACGGGAGATGACCTCCTGCGCCTCTTTTCTGTTGATTTCTGCTGATCCGAAGACCATGATCGTTCCGTCGCATTTTGAAGCAATGATCGCGGCGTCGGCGACAGCTCCGAGAGGCGGAGTGTCGATAATAACGTAGTCAAACGAATTGCGGGATACGTTCAAGAGACTGTCGAAGTTCTTGCCGCTGAGAAGCTCTGCGGGGTTGGGGGGATATACTCCCGCAAGGATGAAGTGAAGATTTTCCACCGTGGTCTTGTGAAGGAAGCTGTGTGCGTCCTTGACCTGACCGGAGAGGAACTCGCTGAGACCTGCGGAGACGTTCATCTTGAAGTTTCGTCCCGCAAGGACGCTCTTGCGCATATCGGCATCTATAAGCAGTACCTTTTTGCCGAGCTCCGCAAAGGATTTTGCGATATAAAGCGCGGTCGTACTCTTGCCTTCGTTTTCGTTGCAGCTCGTAATGGCGATGGTCTTGATATCTGCTCCGCAGAACTGGATGTTGGTGCGGATGAACTTGAAGGATTCCTGTACGAAGTAGTTGTCCTGACCTTCGAGCTTAATGTCGATCGTACTCATCAGTTTGCACCCTTTCCGGTTCTACCGTAGTATTTTTTGCCGTATTCGCCGTAGCCGTATTTGGACTTGACCTCTTCGTTGAAGTTGGGAACTTCGCCGAGGACGAACAGACCGAGCTCTTTTTCGATCTCCTCGTTGGTGCTTATGCTGTCGTCGAGGATGAAGATGAGGAAGAAGACGGCGTAGGTGAGGAATGCGGTGACCAGTCCGGCTAGCAGATAAACCTTTAATC
>JAGHTD010000297.1 GCA_018065475.1 Candidatus Colimorpha enterica | reverse complement strand
GCCCCCTCCCGGAGGGGGCTGGACAGTCGGTGCTTCCCCGACAGTTCGTGCCTCGCCGATAAGTTTATGCCTCTTCATATAAACGGGAGGACCAAGGCCCTCCCCTACGGGCGAGAACGAATCGTTTTTTACAGCCAATCCGTCTTTGTGCCGAAGGCATTCAAAAGCTCTTTGCCGGAGCTTCCGCAGGAAGCTCACCTTTCATCACGAGAAAGGAGGTCACGTTCTCTCAAACCGTTTTTCGAGCATACTTTCGGTCATTTCGACGGCGACGGGGCGGCCGTGGGGGCAATATCTGACCTCCGGGCGGGTGAGGACCTGGCGGACGATCCAGTCGATATTCTCGTCGAGATCCTCCCGTCCTCCCTTGACCGCCGCCTTGCAGGACGCCTGGAACAGCGCCTTTTCGATCATTATCCTGCGGTCGGTGGTAACGTCGCCGACGCCCTCGCTGAGCCGTCCGACGAGCTCCGAAAAGACGTTTTTCGCCTCGCCGACGCTCATTCCGAGGGGGTAAGCGGTCAATCCGCGCTCGCCGAAGACGAAGCCGATCCTTTCAAGCTCCGCCCGGTTCGCCTCCGCCGCCTCGTATTCGGAGCCGCTGAGCGGCACCTCGACGGGGAGGAGAACGGTCTGCATCGCGGGTTTGCCGCCGCTTAAATTGGCCTTTAACTTCTCAAAAATTATCCTTTCGTGCGCCGCGTGCTTGTCGATAACGAGCGCCTTGCCCTCGGTCTGCACGATTATATAGCAGTTGAAAAGTACGCCTTTTATGCTGTATTCGGGAAGCGGAGCGGGATTTTTTACCGCAAAACGGACACAATCGTTTTTCCCGTTTCCGATACCCTCCGTGGGGGTGCTTTCCGCCTGCTCCACATAGTTATCCACAGGGTGGGATTGTGAACCGTTTGTGACCGATTCGGCTTGTTTTGTGCCGTTTTCGGGGGTTTTATCGGGCGTTTTGCCCGAAACGGGCGAGAGTGTCCACAGCCCGTTCATATTTCCCGATGTGGGGTATTCCTCACCCTTTCCACAGCTTTTTCCGGCTGTGAACAGGGGGTTTTCTTGTTCCCGTTTTCGGGAATTATCGACCGCGTAAGGGGCGGAAATGTCTATTTCGTCGGAAGCGGTTTTTTCGGTCGGAGCGTCTTCCCCGAGCTTTATCTGCTGATACCTGCTCTCGCTCAGCTCCCTTTCCTCGGCGATCCTCTTCGCCTCGTCGGGGCTATCCGCCTTTCCGGTCATAACACCTCCGTACATCCTGAAGCTGTCGCCGTCGAGACGGGTGAGCCGAGGGCTTCCCGCCGGGCGGTCGAGGGCGTTCTGGAGGACGTTGCGGACCGCGCAATAGACGGCGTTGAAGACGGGTTTTTCGTTGGAGAACTTGACCTCCAGCTTCTGCGGGTGGACGTTTACGTCAACGAGGGCGGGGTTGAAGGTTATCGCCAGCACGCAGGTCGGGAAATGCTCCTTCATCATGTAGGAGGAGAACGCCTGCTCGAGGGCGGCGGACGCCGTCGCACAGCGGACGAAACGGCCGTTGATGAAGAAGTTTTCGCCGTTACGGTTGGAACGGCAGTTCTCCGGCGTGCCGATGAAGCCGCGGATCGTTATCCCCTCGGTGAGGTCATCGACCGGCTTGACTTTTGAGGCAAAATCCCTGCCCAAAACCGCGTAAATGGCGTTTAAGAGCCGTCCGTCGCCGTTGGTGCGGAGCTTCTGAACGCCGTCGGTGAGGTAATTTATCGAGATGTCGGGGCGGGAAAGGGCGATCTTTTCGATGACCGCCGAGACAGCCGCCGTCTCGCTCTGCGCGCGGCGAAGGAACTTTTTGCGGGCGGGAACGTTGTCGAAAAGGTTCTCTACCATGATCGTCGTACCGTTCGGGCAGCCGCTTTCGCCGATGGATCTAAGCTCCCCCGCCTCGAAGACCGCGAGGGTGCCCATCGCGTTTTCGGGCTTTTTCGTCATGATACGGAGGGTGGAAACCGAGCTTATCGCCGCCAGCGCCTCGCCTCTGAAACCGAGGGTCGCTATGCCGTTAAGGTCGTCGGAAGTGGCGATTTTCGACGTTGCGTGGCGAAAAACGCACTTTTTTACGTCGTTTTCGTCCATTCCGCAGCCGTTGTCGGTCACGCGGATCAGCTCCGCGCCGCCGCCTTTGATCTCGACGGTGATCTTGTCCGCGCCTGCGTCTATTGAGTTTTCGAGCA
>JAGHTD010000308.1 GCA_018065475.1 Candidatus Colimorpha enterica | reverse complement strand
AAAACGGCATACCGTATTGCTTTATTATACTTATTATGATATAATAACTATTTAAGTACTATATCCGAGTATCGGGCGTTTCACGGACGCCGGGACAGCCCCGGACGGTTCGATTTTTCTCATTTTACGGGCGTCAAACTGCCGGAAATACGGAGCACAACTTCCTTTTACGGAGGACAAAATATGAACAAGAAAAGCAAGATACAGGCCTTTGCCATAATAGCGGCGTCCCTTGCCGCGCTGTTTGCGGCATGCTATTTTATTTTGACTAACAACGCCAAAGAGCATTTTCTGAATACGACGGAGATTATTTCCTCGCAGATCGGCAGTCTGATCGAAAGCAACGAGAACGAGAAGAACGATGCTCAGCAGTCCGTCAAGGAAGAGCTCATCTCGCGTGCGAGAATGCTTTCCTACGTTCTGCAGAGCGACCAAGGCGTCGAGACGGACTACGACAAGCTGTGCAGTCTCGCAATGCTTATGGAGATCGACGAGATCAACGTTTTTGACAAGGACAGCGGCAAGATCACATACAGTACGGTGAAGGAATACGTCGGATTCAGCATTTACAGCGGCGGTCAGGTCGCTTTCTTTGAGCCGATGATGAATGACCGCACCCTCGAGCTTTGCCAGGACGTCACGCCTAACACGAAGGAAGGCAAGCTGACGATGTACGCGGCGGTATGGCGTTCCGATGGTGAAGCCCTGATACAGATAGGTATCACTCCCGAGCGTCTTCTTGCCACTCTGAACGAAAAGGATATTTCAAAGGTGCTCGACAAGCTGCCGCTTGAAAGCTCGATGTACTTTATCTACGACACGGAACAGGACAAGATCGTTTCCGCAACGGACAGTACTCTCTACGGACTGTCAAACGCAGGCACTCCGTTTGATATGCTCGGTGATACCGAAACGCTTGAAAGAACGGAGTATGGCGGGACGAATTACGTCTATTCGCTGAGAAAGAGCGGAGAATACGTGATCGGTGTGTGCGAGAATGCAAAGCATCTCTACTTCGATTCGCAGATAAGCTCCCTTATCCTGCTTGCGTTCCTCGTGGCTGTATTCGTCGGAGTATATTTCCTCGTAGATTTCCTTGCAAAAAGGGAAAAGCAGAAGGAGATGAAATACGTCGCCGAGCTGAGCGATGCCGCCGACCGCCTTTCAAACTACAAGAGAGCGATCCTCTCCGACGCGCTCATCTCGCTTGAAGTCAACCTCAACACCGACGAGCTTTCTTACGGTGTATGGAAGGACGACAACGGCAACGACGTCCCGCTCGGAGACATTCTCGGGCTGGATATCCCCTGCAGCTACGACAAATACATCAATCTGTGGCACGAAAAGTTCGTCAAGAGGGACATCACCGAGGTGTTCTCGGGAAGTACGGACAGAGAGTATCTGATCGACACCTTCAATCGCGGCGAAAGCGAGGTTACCTTCGACTACGAGGCAAAGACGATCTCGGGCAGAAGCACCTGGCTGAGACGAAGTATCTGCATGACGCAGAACAGCGCCGGAGAGGTCATCGCCTATACGAGCGTCAAGGACATCGAGCCGCTTGTAAAGCAGAGCAGACGCGAGGAAGCTTACGTGCGCTCGCTTGCCACCGAGTACGACAGTATCGCCGTCGTGAACATCGAGCCGGATAAGAACGACGACAGGATCGTGATCCACAGCCGTCTGTCCTCGGGGCTCGGAGATATCATCGACAGGGAGACCGCGGAAGAAGAAAATTATTCCAGGAAGATCAAGGGCTTCAGCCGGTTCGTCCACCCCGACGACAGACAGTTCTTTATAGACAACACCAAGCGTGAGCAGATCATCTCCTCCTTTGACGAGGGACGCACTCATATAGTCAACTTCCGCATCCAGAGGGACGAAGAATCGTATATCTATTATCAGATGCGCTTTATCCCGCTGAGCGATGACGACGGAAAACTCGTCGGAATGATCGCCTGCCTGCGCAACATTGACGACGAGATCAGAAAAGAAACGGGCATCCGCAAGGAGCTTGAGGACGCAAAGATAGCCGCCGAGGCGGCAAGCCGCGCAAAGACTTCCTTCCTCTTCAATATGTCGCACGATATCCGCACGCCTATGAACGCCATAATCGGCTTCACCGATATTGCCGAGAAGCATATAGACGATAAGGAACGCGTGAGCGAATCGCTTAGCAAGGTCAAGATGGCGAGCAACCATCTGCTTTCACTCATCAACGACGTGCTTGATATGTCCCGTGTCGAATCCGGTACGGTGAAGATCGAGGAAGCACCGCTCTGCGTCGACGTCGCAAGGGATAACCTTTACAGTATTCTGAACGGAAGCGCGGAAGCAAAGAACATCACCTTCACCTCGGCGATCGACAGCTCTGTCGTTCACCATTGGATCTGTGCGGACAGACTGCGTATGATGCGCGTGCTGACCAACATCATCTCAAACTCCGTCAAGTACACCAAACCTGGCGGGAAGATCGACCTAGTTACGGAGGAGCTGCCCTGCGATAAGGAAGTTTACGCGAAGTAACGTTATACCGTCATAGATACCGGTGTCGGCATGAGCGAAGAGTACCTGACCCACGTATTCGAGCCCTTCTCCCGCGCCGAAAGCGCGACGAAGAGCGGTGTCGTAGGCACCGGACTCGGTATGGCGATCACGAAGTCGCTGACCGAGCTTATGGGCGG
>JAGHTD010000206.1 GCA_018065475.1 Candidatus Colimorpha enterica | reverse complement strand
CCTCCCGGAGGGAGCTGGACAAGCAGGTTCCTCACCGTGAAGTGAACACATCTCCCGGAAGAAGCTGAACATACAGCCGGGCATCACATCCCCATCCACCGAAAAAACCCCGCTTTCGCGGGGTTTTTCTATTCATTTCTTAAATTATTTTGCCTTCTTTGCCTTAACAGCAACGACGGCTGCGACTGCTGCCGCAACGACTACTGCTGCAACGACGATCCAAACTACGGGGCTGACGGTCTTCTCGTCTTTGGCCTCGTCGGTGTCCTTCGGCTCAGCGGTGGTGTTCTCGCCGGCGGTGGTAACGTCGCCTGCGGTGGTTACGTCCTCGGCTGTGGTTACGTCCTCAACGGTCGTAACGTCCTCGGCGGAAGTGAGCTCTTCGGAGGTTACGTCCTCGACTGTCGTCTCGTCGGCGACCGTCGTCTCGTCAGCTACGGTCGTGTCGGGAGCCGTTGTGGTCTCGGGAACGGTGACCTCGGGGAGAGTCTCTTTGGATTCCTTCTTGGGCTTCGTGCCGGTGAAGAAACGGATGTTGTCAAGGTAGATGTCGAAAGGATGATCGTGCTTATCGGGCTGACCGACCATGACGAAGTGGTAGGAGATGATGTCCTTGCCGTCGGGGTCGATCGGGCAGGTATATGCCTTGCTTCCGTTGACGTAGCAGGTGACTACCTTGTCGGCGAAGTCGTAGCAGACAGCGACGTCGTACCACTGACCGTAATTGAACTTGAAGTACTTGTCGGCGTAAGCACCCGTGAAGCAGGGCTTATTGTCGTGCATTTCGACCATAAAGGGGCGGTAGTTGTTCATCCAGCCGTAGGAGCCGTCGGAGCAGTATGCCTTGGACTGGAACTGGAAGATTTTTACGCCTTCCTCAAACTTGTAGTTCTCGATCTCATCGACCTTGAAGTCGAGCTCGATAACGAACTCTTTGCCGTAGGTCTCTGCGAGCTCTTTCTCGATGGAAAGATAGCCGTCGGAACCGCCGGTGCCTGTGCCGCTGTCATAAGGGCCGCACTCCTGCGCTCTTTCAAGCGAGTTGTAAAGACGGACGCACTTGCCGCCGCCGTCTCTGTCAACGACCTCGGGAAGGGACGTTGCGGTAGCGCCGAATCCGAAATCGCCGATCGTGCCGTCTTCAAAGTCAACGACGTATTCCTCGGCTTCTGCGAAGCAGAGCACGGAACAGCCGATGACCATTACAGCGGCGAGAATGATTGTAAGTAAACGTTTCATTTTGTAAAACCTCCGTTTTATATTTGGTTACGTTTTTACCGTGTATATTATAATACATCCGAGCGGGATTGTCAATGTTTTTCGGCGTTTTTGCCGTTTTGTACACTTCCCGCCAACGAATTGAGCGAAAAAGTGACGGTTTTTTGAGCAGATTGAGCGATTGGAAAACGGATTCCTGCATATCTCGATCGTAGGGGAGGGCGCCTTCGGCGAAGTGATGTTCGGCTCCGCCGAGTGATGCGTTCCGCATGCGGAACGTGATAAGCGCGAGCGCGTGATGTGTGCTTTCGACACGTGAAACGGTAGGGGAGGGGCTTGCTCC
>JAGHTD010000010.1 GCA_018065475.1 Candidatus Colimorpha enterica | reverse complement strand
TGATTATATCGACGATCTCTCCGTTCTGCGGGCAACGGTCGATCGGGACGATCATACCGTTGATCTTTGCGCCTATCATCTTGTTTCCGACTTCGGAATGGATGGCGTATGCAAAGTCGATGACAGTCGAGCCCTGAGGCAGAGTGATGATGTCTCCCTTGGGGGTAAAGACGAAGACCTCGTCGTGCATGATGTCGATCTTCAGCGCCTGCATGAACTCTTCGGGGTCCCTTGTTCCGTCCTCGGTCTCGATGAGCTTTGCGATCCAACTGAGCTTGCGGTCGATTTCTTCCTTGCTGTCCTCGCCGGATTTGTATTTCCAGTGGGCGGCAACACCGTATTCTGCGATACGGTGCATTTCCCACGTTCTTATCTGTACCTCAAAAGGTATGGCTGACTTTCCGATGACCGTCGTATGAAGCGAGCGGTACATATTCGGCTTAGGGATAGAAATATAATCCTTGAAGCGTCCGGGGATCATACTGAACATCTCGTGGATAAGTCCGAGGACAAGATAACATTCCTCCTCGGAATCGACGATAACACGGAGAGCGTAGAAGTCGAATATCTCGTCAAAGCTCTTGTTCTGCTGATACATCTTGCGGTAGATACTGTAAACCGACTTGACACGGCCTTCGAGGGAGAACTTGATACCAGCGTCGGTCAGCTTCTTGCTAACCTCGTTTCTCGCCTTCTCGATGAAGTCACGGCTTTCGCCGTATCTCTTTGCGATGTTGGTGCTTATCTCCTCGTAACCGATGGGATCGAGGTATTCGAGGGAGAGGTTTTCAAGCTCCTGCTTCATCTTCTGCATTCCAAGACGGTGAGCGAGAGGCGCAAATACCTGCATGGTTTCAAGCGCGGTCTGACGGCGTTTTGAATCCTTCTTTACACCGAGGGTGCGCATATTGTGAAGACGGTCGCAGAGCTTTATGAAGATGACTCTTACGTCCTTCGACATGGCGAGAAACATCTTGCGGAGGTTCTCTATATGCTGTTCCTCTTTGTCCTCGAAGGGAATCTGCACCATCTTCGTGAGGCCGTCAACGAGCTGTGCGACGTCGGAACCGAACTCTCTCGTTATCGTGACGATATCGGTCTTTGTACCGCAGTCCTCGACCACGTCGTGGAGAAGA
>JAGHTD010000041.1 GCA_018065475.1 Candidatus Colimorpha enterica | reverse complement strand
GTTTTTCATCAATATGAGAAAAAAAGGAGAAAATGACAGAAGCGGATCGCTGAAATGGTTTCTTGCTGCGCTCGGCTGCTTTGTCGGAAACGGCGGAATCGCAGTTGTCAGAAAGATACAGCAGGTCGAGTTTGACGGAGCATACGACAACGAATATGCGTTTATTATGGCGGGCAGCTCGTTTATCGTTTTTCTCATTATCAGTCTTGTGAGAGAAAAAGACGACTGGAAGCATTTCTTTTCACCGTCACGCCTTTATGCGGCGGTAACGGGGATCTGCAACGGCTCGCAGAACTTCCTGTCTCTTCTTATCAACAGTATGCTTGTCATTTCTCTTGCGGGGCCTCTTACCGTCGGAATAAATACGATAGTCTATTTTTCCGTATCTCTCATATTCTTTCGGGAAAAGTATTCGCGCAATCAGCTGATAGGCGTTATGATCGGTGTTGCTTCGGTAATTCTTCTTAGTTTCTGACGAAAGAGCGTTGTCTTCTGACAGCGCTCTTTTTGTCATAAATAATGCTATGCTTTTAACTAATTGTAAAATATCATAATGGCTGATTGACTTTTTTGGCGTGATGTTGTATAATATATTATCTGAATTTTTGAGGTTTATAATGCTTAGATATATAAAATATGGTTTTCTTTGTTTTCTCGCGGTGCTTCTTGCCGTTGTACTGCCGCTTTTAACGTCTGCGGCAGTCTACTGTGACGGGATCACGTACGAGATCAAAGAAGGAATAATGTATTTCAGCGGAAGCGGAAATATCGTAAAAACAGACAGCGAGGGCTTTTTATCCGCTCTTGAGACGGTTGAAGGGGCAGAGATCGGTGACGGCATTTCATACATTCCTTCCGATTTTCTTCTTTGCGGCAATCTTAAATACGTGTATATTTCTCCCGACGTTTCTTCGATTGGCGATCACGCTGTCGGATATGATTTCGCCGAAGAAGTATATACTCCGGTTTCCGGCTTCACCGTCAAGGGCGAAAACGGAAGTGCCGCCGAGGTTTACGCAGAGGCAAACGGTTTCTCGTTCGTAGAGGATTCAAGATCCCCCGAGGTCAACACCGTAGGCGGTGACGTTACCGGCACCATTACATGGTCGCTTGACAAGAGCGGGATACTATCTATCGAGGGGACGGGAAAGATCCCCGATTATACGAGCGACAAAAGTGTACCGTGGTTCGATTACTACAGCGAAAATAACGGTTATCATATCTCTTCTCTTAAGATCGGAAACGGAATAACGAGTATTGGCAGTCATGCGTTCGGTTTTTACAACGATATTGAGGTAGTAGTATTCCCGGATTCGCTGCTTGAGATAGGGAAGGAATCATTTGTCGGCTGTGCCCGTCTTTCCGACATCAATCTGTCAAACGTCGAAATAATCGGCGAAAACGCGTTCGGCGGATTATCGTCGCTTACATCGGTTTCGGGTGATAAGGTTCACGTAATAGGGAAGGGTGCGTTCAGCGGTTCAGGCCTCGTTTCGGTTTCGTTCTCGGGACTTCTTACGGAGCTTTTCGAAAGCACGTTTTTCGACTGTCAGAAGCTCGAAAGGATCACAGCCCCCGGCGTCGGTGTCATCGGACATAGATGTTTCTATAACTGCAGGTCGCTTAATTACACTTCGTTTTCAGGTAACCTTACGACGATAGGCAGTTATGCCTTCAATGGGTGTGAGTCACTTGAGAGCTTTGAGTTCAGATCGTCTCTCGTCTCTCTCGGCGAGTTTGCTTTCTCCTGCTCTGGTATCAGAAATCTTATTTTTAATTCCGGCTTCAATGCGGTGCCCGAGGGTGCGTTTGAAAACTGCGGAAAGCTGTCTTCGGTACAGCTCGGCAATAATATCACGACAATTTCCGAAAGGGCATTTGCGTCCTGCGGTGCTCTCGAAAAGATCACTCTCAGCGACAGAATACAGTATATCGCGCCATATTCGCTTGGATATTACTACATTAATGACGTACTTCTTCAGGATTCATATTCAAAGTATTCGGCCTTTGACTTCACGATCTACGGGCCCGAACCCTCCGTTGTCAAGAATTACGCCGAAGAAAACGGGTTTGTCTTCATTTCGACGGGATTCATCAGCTCTGCTTCCGGTAATATAAACGAAAGTGTAACCTGGAAGATTGATACTACGACGGGACTCCTTAAAGTGAAGGGAAGCGGCAGCCTCCCGGATTATGCTTCGCCGTCCGAGACGCCGTGGTATCTGTATAAGGAATATATTACCTCCGCGTCGTTTGAGGGCGTAAAAAACGTTCCGTCCTGTTCCTTCACCGACTACGCCGGCTTTGATCTGATCAACCTTTCGTCTTCGGTCACTTCCATCGGCGATTTCGCATTTTCCAATACTGCGATCGGGAATCTGACGCTTCCTAAAAATCTTACCGACATCGGTGAATCGGCTTTTGAAAACTGCTCAAATATCACTCAGCTTTCATTTCCCACGTCGCTTGACAATATCGGTGAAAATGCTTTCAGAGGGCTTGACGGTCTGACCTCGGTTTATATTCCCGAGTCGGTTTCCTTCATAGGCGACAGAGCGATCGGTTATGACGAAAACGGTTTCCCGCTCTCCGGCTTCCTTATTAAAGGAGCTGCGGAAACTCCCGCGCAGTATTACGCCGACGAAAACGGAATCACATACCGTATCGACGGATATATCACAGTCAGAGACGAGCAGAGCGGAGCATATATCGTCATGCTCGGCGTCGATGACGACTATACTTTCTCACAGGGTTACGTGGGAGAAACGCTTGAACCCGAGGTGTTCATCTCTCATTCCGATTACTTATACCATTATCTGCCTTCATTGTCGCTCAACGGCGCTTCCGCTTCCATAGACGGTATCGCAACGATATATCTTCCCGTTTCAAACTCTCAGAATCAGCTGTTTTCAAAGGTATTTATCAGAAACGGCGAAGGCGATTACGAGCAGGTAGAGGTCGAGGCAAGAGACGGATGCTTCGTCATAAACGTTTCGTCGCTTACCGATATCGTCATTACAAACGCGATGATCGACGATCTTGTCACGATAAGCGTCGATTATTTGGATGACAGCGGGGAACAGCTTTTTGACGCAAAGACCTACTATGCGACGAGAAATGCGGATTATAACATTTCTCCCGTCGAGATAAACGGTTTCAAGCCCGACAAAGACAGTCTTTCGGGCAGGATCGACGGAGAAAGCGATTCCGTTTCGCTCACGTTCGTATATAAACAGTTTGTCGAAACAACGGAGCAGGGAACAGATACCGAACCGGGAAACAATGAAAATAACGGTTCGTCGTTATCATATCTGATAATCATCGAGATCATTCTGATTCTTATCCTTGTCATCACGTCCGTACTGCTCGTCTTCCTTCTGATAAGACGTCGCAACATTCTGAAAGCGATAGAAAAATCCGAACAGATGATCGCAGAATCGGAGAAAACGAACAAGTTTGCAGACACCATGGTCGCGGACGTAAGAGAGCTTGACAACGTGAACATCGACATCGCGTCGCTGTTTGCGGAAGAAGAGCTGGTCAGAAATTATAAATCGGATATCAAGAAAAACGTTGTAAAAAAGCATTTTTCAAACGGCAAAAAGCCCAATCCGAGAAGAAAAGTTTAATAACAGCAGGGGCGCCGAAAGGCTGAGATGAACCCTTGAACCTGATTCGGATAATGCCGACGTAGGAAGCTGATACAGCATCTAAACGCACGCATTCCGGCGTGCGTTTTTTTATAAGGAAAATACAAATAATTGTACTAAATATTGAGGTGAAAATATGAAAAACAAGACATACAGAATAGTAGAATCTGCGATAATGATCGCTTTAAGCTTCGTCCTTGACTACGTGTCAAACCTTATACCGTTTACACAGCTTCCGCTCGGAGGGAAGTTCACGATATTTTCTATGCTGCCGATAATCTATCTCGGATGCAAATACGGTATCGGACAAGGACTTGTAAGCGGTCTGATAATTTCGTTGTTTCAGTTAATATCCGGCTTTGCGAAGAACGGCGCGGCTCTGATGCTTGATAAATGGTATCTGTCGTTAATAATGTTATTCATAGATTATATCTGCGCATATACCGTACTGGGCTTTGCCGGGGTTACTTCCGAAGACAAAAATATTACACGCCGTCTTATTGTCGGATCGCTTATCGGTACGACACTCAGATACTTTTGTCATATAATATCTGGTGCGATATATATCGGAAGTTACGCCGAATTCTTATTTACCGAAGGAAGTCTTGCAGGTACTGCATTTGCAAAAATGATAATAAATAATTTTTCGGGCGGATTTTTGTCAATTATCTATTCGGCTGTTTACAACGGTCTGTATATGATACCGGAGATCATCATTACGTTAATCGGCGCATTTGCAATAAGCAAGATTGGCTATATCCGCAAAAGCATCTCAAACCGTTGATATACCTGTGGACAACCGATATTGTTCTAAATACGGTTTATCGGTTCTCTCTATTGAACTAAATCTTTATTTAGTACAATAGTCCGTTTCTCCTCAAAAGCCACATTAAACCTATTCCCCACCTCTGCCGCATACCGTCATTTGTGTAAATTATTCCTGCCCGGATTTGTACCGCTGTATTTTTTATAAATACGTCTGAAATACGCAGGAGAACAGAAACCGAGCATCTCCGAAACATCTTCAATGCTGTGACCGTCTGATAAATTAAATTCCGCCCGCTGAATTCGAAGTTCATTACGATAATCTATCGGAGACATTCCCATTTCGGCTTTGAAAAGGCAGAAAAATCGTGATTCCGACAGGTAGCACAGCTTTGACAGAAAGCCGACACTGAAGTTTTCCGAAAGATGCTCCCCAATATAAGCGACAGCAGGCATAATTCTTTCATTTGATGAATATACCCTTTTGATCGATGGAAAAGACACAGAGAGAATTGCAAAAAAGAGTGAGGCCGAGGATAAAGTATCACATTCTGATATTGCTGTTTCAAGCCGCTTAAATAGCGGCAGCAGTTCGTCATCAGAGAAAATGCGGATTTCGCTCAAAAGAGAAATTTCAGAACCGACGCGAAATTCAAGTGTGTAGTATTCAGCCCCCTGCTCTCCTTTCCATGTAAGAGAATATCCTGTATGCGCAGGAATATAGAGAGCATCTCCGGCAGATGCATTGCCGCAGGTTCCGTGCAGAATAAGACGAATCTGTGCGTAATCAAATCCATTCTCTGTTTTACAGACGTGTCCGTTTTCGACAGAAGATCTAAGACATTCAAAATCACCGACAGTATGCAGCATTGTTTTCATAGCCCTTTCTCCTATACTTAGATAAATATATTCAACCATTCCTACTGTTTTCGGAAAATCCTATGAGAATCTCAATAACAGTAGGATTGTGTCTTTTTTTAATAGTATAACACCTTGAATAATATTTGTCAAGAGGATATAATTATGGCAAAACAAAATACAAGGAGATACATTTATGAAAAAAGCTCTGTTTATCGGCGGAAACGGTGCGATCGGCACCTATCTAATCAAGGAAGCACGTGCTGCCGGGTGGGCGGTAGATGTTGTCTGTATGGAAGAGACTGCGTCAAACGATCCGTTCCTTAGGTATATTAAACACGATGCGCGTGATTTTGCCTATATGAAAGCACTTGTGAATGACAGATACGATGTTATCGTCGATTTTATGGTTTATCAGCCTAATCCTGATGACTTTCATCCATTCGCCGATCTGTATATGGAAAAAGCGAATCATTATCTGTGGCTTTCAACCTACCGAGTATACGGCCCGTCTTCTCCTATCACCGAAAAATCGCCGCGGCTTTATGATATCACTCTGCCTGATGATTTTGTACGCTATGGTGAGTAATCGATAAATAAAGCGGAAGAGGAAGAATATCTTTTCAGCAGGAAAAAACATAATTTTACGATTATACGTCCTTCAATCACATTTTCCGATCGCCGTTTTCAGCTTACGATTCTCGAAGCAGGCGTTTTCGTATGGCGTTTTCTTCATTCAAAAACCGTTGTTCTGCCACATGGCGCCATGGATCACGAGACAACACTTTCATTTGCCGGAGATACGGCAAAGGCGTTCTTCCGCCTGTTTGAGAATGAAGCGGCTTTCGGTGAGGCATTTACGCTTTCGAGCGCGGAGCATCATACATGGCGAGAAATTGCTTCTATGTACGAAGAGATCGGCGGCTTACGATATATTGAAATCGACGACCGGGATTTCATTGACGAATGTTGCAGGGGTAATGTTTACGCATGGCAGCAGCTTAGGTACGACAGATGCTTTGACCGCGTGATAGATAACGGAAAGCTTCTCGCCGTGACCGGCATGAAGCAGGAGGATTTTACCCCACTTGAAATTGCGCTACGAGATCGCCTCACAGCTTATGACGGTATGATTTACGATAAGAACTTAAACGACGCAATGGACGAATGCCTGAGAAAGAGAGAGATTTCAGAATGATTAAATCATTTTTCGGTCATAATCATCCGCTGATCACGGCACTTCTGCAGTCAAAAAACAAAGAGGGACTGCTGAGTGAGATATCCTTGTGCCTGCAGGAAGGTGCGGACGCAATCGGTCTTCAGCTCGAGACTTTACCCGCCTCAATGCGTGGTGAAGCAGTGCTTTCTGAACTGTTCGGAGCTGCGGGTGATGTGCCGATCTATGTAACCTGCTATGAGTGTGACGATCTTGTCGCGGAGGATGACGATGCCCGCGCCGCCACACTACTGCGTGCACTTTATTGCGGTGCAACAATGGCTGATATTCGTTGTGATATGTTTTGTCTGTCGCCGTACGAGATGACAGACGATCCGATAGCTGTCGGAAAGCAAATGGCGCTTGCAGATGAAATTCACGCTATGAACAAAGAGGTGCTATTTTCCTGCCACGTCCGCAACGGAAGATTTTTCCGCTTTCTTACATCCGAAGAAGTAATTGCATTGGCAAATGAGCAAAAGAAACGCGGCGCGGATATGGCCAAGATCGTTACACGTGCCGATACTGATAATGAACTGTCGGGAAACTTTGAATCGATTATCAGACTTCGAAAGG